>JAAYBA010000313.1 GCA_012719085.1 Planctomycetota bacterium | reverse complement strand
GACGACATCGACCGCCAACACCGTGACGATCGGCCCGACATCGGCGCCGATGAACGAATCTGAGAACGATACAAACAGAAGGACAACAGCC
This sequence comes from Planctomycetota bacterium, assembly GCA_012719085.1. Lineage (GTDB taxonomy): Bacteria > Planctomycetota > Phycisphaerae > Sedimentisphaerales > Anaerobacaceae > Anaerobaca. Next base: position 6,142 of record JAAYBA010000313.1, on the reverse strand, counting down.
AAATCCATTGAAGAAAGGGACGCATGCACACCGCTACAAGAGTTCTGATCGTCGCTCTCACCCTTCTGGCCGTCACGCCGTTGCACAGCGAAGAGGCCCCTTACCAGGCAACCACCACCACCGATCCGCAGATCGCGCCCGCCGACCTGGAGCTGCTCCTGAAACCCTTGCGCAGAGACGAGCTGATCGTCGAGACGGAGGCATGGCTGGCTCTGCTCCAGGCCAAGGTCCGGGAGATCAGCCTGGCCGAAATCGAGGCGAAACAGAAGGGCCGCGAGATTTCGGAGACCAAACAGGATCTCAAGGAGCAGATCAAGGAGATCCAACAGGAAGCTGCACCCAAGGTGAAGTCGGATGGGTCGTCGCCCGGGACGACTGAGGCCAATCAACCCTCCGCCCAGATCGAGCAGAAGATCCAAGAGAAGATCGAGACCCTCGACCGAAAGGCGGAGGAAATCGTCGAGGCGGCTGTGGACGTGAATCAGGCAGTCGCCGACAGCAACACCGCCAATGCCAAGGAGGCAAGCGGTGCGGCGAAGGACATCGCCAAAAAGACCGAAGCTGTGGAGGAGGCCAAGGCAAAGCTGCAACAGGCCGCAGCGGAGGTCGAACAGGCCGATGTGGAACTGGAGGATAAGGTCAAGAAGATCGGCGAGGCGGAACTGGAACTGCACGCCAAGGTCCGAGAGCAACTGCTGGCCAATATCAATCGCCTGCACGAGGAACAGACGGCCCTGACGGATCGCGTGCGCGTGGTTCTCGCGGCACTCGAGGCCAAAGGGGGTGACGTAGCCGAATACCGCAAGTACGTCGATGCCGTCTCCGGCCTGAAGGTGGACGTCAAAGACATTAGCGCGACGCGTGCGATCATCCTCGGATGGCTCAAGTCGCCCCAGGGCGGACTCCGCTGGGGCAAGAGCATCCTGTCGTTCATCCTGATCGTGGTAGCCGCCAAGATCCTGGCAGTCATCCTCAGCCGCCTGACGCGCCGCGCGGTGGCCATGAACAAGAAATGCTCCGACCTGCTGCGGGATTTCCTGGTCAACCTCGTCGGCAAGGCGGTGTTCGTCATTGGCGTCGTGGTCGCCCTGTCGATGCTGGGGATCAACATCGGGCCGTTGGTGGCCGGCATCGGGGCCATTGGCTTCATCGTTGGCTTCGCGCTCCAGGGCACGCTGGGCAATTTCGCCGCGGGCCTGATGATTCTGATGCACCGTCCGTACGACGTCGGCGACGTGGTCCAGACGGCCGGTGTCAGTGGAATTGTACAATCGATGAACCTGAACACGACGACGATCAAGACGTTCGACAATCAGGTGGTGGTCGTGCCCAACGGGTCCATCTGGGGCAACAACATCATCAATGTCACCGGCAGCGACACACGCCGTGTGGACATGACGTTCGGGATCAGCTATGGCGATGACATTGCCAAGGCCCAGCAGATCCTGGAGGACATCCTCCGATCGCATCCGTTGGTTTTGGCGGAGCCGGCGTTCAACGTAAAAATGCACGAACTGGCCGATTCGTCTGTGAACTTCATCTGCCGGCCCTGGACCAAGACGAGCGACTATTGGACGGTGTACTGGGATGTCACGCGCAGCGTCAAGGAGCGGTTTGACGCCGAAGGTGTCTGCATCCCGTTCCCGCAACACGACGTGCATCTCTTTCAGCAGAAGGCCTGAAGGTCGTGCCAGGCGGCTGGCGCTAGGGGTCGGTCGCGAGTTTGCCGAAGCCGATGTCGTCGATGTAGATCAGGCCTGAACCTCCGGCGGTCGGAGTGGTCCGATGGCCGAGCCCGATGTACATCGTTCGGACCCGGCTCAGGTCGACGCCGGCGAACTGACTCAACGGGATTTGCCATGATTGCCACCCAGCCGCCCGGACGGCCTCCGGGTCTGTATGGCTGACTGCCACAACACGGCCGGCATTGTCTTCCAGCGCAACATACAATGTCTGTGTCGCGTTCGCAGCGCTTCCCTGGAAGTACAGTCTCAGACTGTCGGCGCCACCAATCGTCCAGTCCTGTGGCGAGTCAAAGGGCCGCTGCGCCTCGGAGTAGAACGGCGCGAGACTGTTGTCGTACTGCAGAGGCATCGACTGTCGGCCGCTGTGAACGATGGTCTGCTCGGCGAAAGGTGCTTCGAGATACCCCACAGTCGAACCGGTGTTGTTCGCCCAGCCGTCGAGCCATGTATCGAAGATGGCCTGGCCGGCGTCGATGTCATCGGTGTAACTCTCGAAGCCGTCGATCAACCGATACGCCTGCGTCGTGAAGCTCCACAGGCTGCCTGCCCACTCACGGATCGCCTCCGCCTCGTTGACCTCAACAACCTGCCAGTAGTAGGTTCTCGCGAACTCGAGATCGGCCGGAGCGAACGCCGCGCTGCCGACTGCGCCCGCCAGAACCAGCGTCTCCGGGTCCGTTCCAAAGCGCACTTCGTGCGAGGCTGCCTCGCGCCCGCTGCACCAGTGAAGCGTCGTTTCCGGATCGACGTCCGCCGCCCCGTCGGCCGGCTGCGGGCGGCACGCGTGAACGGGCACGTGGAGGAACCGCACCTCACTCAGACCATACTGTCCCCCTGCCCCGAAGTTGCTGTGGACCATGAACCGAACGCACCTGGCCGCCGCGCCAGCGAAGTCCACAACCGTGTTGTGGGCATAGTCGTTGCTGACCGTCGCCTGCGCAAACTCGACATCCCCAAGCACCGCCCAGTCGGCGCCGTCGCGGGAGTACTCGACGGTGACATCCTTGAGGCCAAAACCCAGCAGGAGTTCGAATTCCACGTTGTAGTTCCACACCTGCATCTGGTGGAGCTTGTAGACCCGGTCAAAGTCGTACTGAATCCACACAGGTTCCTCCGGCCCCGCAGCGGCCAGCCACATGTCGGCCGCGTCCATCGAATGCAGGTCATCCGCGTCCATACCGGAACCATTGACTGTATTCTCCGGGCCAGCGGCAGACGCATGGGAGGCAGTCGCCGTGACGTTCTCGATGGGGTAAGCAAAGGACTCCGACGTGAAATCCCAGACTCTTCCCCTGAAGACCGTGCTGTCGGGAGGAGCCCCGATGCCGTCAACCCGCCAGTAATAGGTCCGGCCGAATGCCAACAGCCCATCGGAGTCGAACGTTGTCCCGACCTGCCCATGGCTGACCAGTACATTCCTTGGATCGGCCGTATCGGCAAGGAGCACATCGTCCCAGCTCGTACCGAAGTAGACGTCGTGCCGAACGGCAGAGGCGTCGGGGGTCCAGGACAACACCACATCGCGAGGGACATCCATCGCCCCTTCCGCCGGACCGGGATCCGTCGCCTGCCCCAGATCGGTGCCCTCCATCACGGATCGAATCTCCGTTTCCGTCAGCACCCGGCTGTAGATACGGACATCGTCGAGCAGACCGGGAAAATACCTTCCGCTGCTGAGCCGCGCGCCCATTTTCACATGGTCGATCGTCGCGATGTCCCCCTCCGCGCTGTCAATGAACTGCCCATCCAGATACCAACAGCCGGTACCGCCGCCGTATGTGCCGGCGATGTGGTGCCATTGCGTATCGACGGCTCCGAGAGCCCACTGGTAACCGCAAATATGGGCCACATAATTTCCCTTGTCATCCACCTCCATATCGAAGTAAGTGCCCTCCATGCTTCCGTCGGGGACGAAGCCAAAAACGCTCGTCTTGTCGGCGATGGTCGGGGTACTGGCCTTCACCCAGGCGAGAACCGTTCTCTCGTCGGCCCCGCGGATTCCCACGCTGCCGACGTCCACGCCATCGTCCACCCCATCGAACAGCAGCGCTCCATCCACCCTTCCTATCACCCAGGTCGGACCGCCCCGGAGCGTGCCATCGTGGCCTCGACCGCTGGCATCGCGTGCCACCGTTCCCGATGCATCGTCGAGTTTCCACCATCCGACCAGAGAGGGATCCGCCGCGTGACACAGAGAGGTCAAAACCAGACCCAGCCCGAGCACACAGACAACCAAGTCAGTTCGCTTCGCACACATGCCAGTCCTCCTCAAAGGAATGTCATCCAGACCGCACATCACCGGCATCGACAGCTCCGTCCAGAATGACGGCAACCAGACTACATTATACCGGAATCATCCCTTGCGGGCAACCGGTTTCTGCCGAGTGCCTGCCAGAACTGCGTTCTGGTGGGCCTTCCGGCAGTTCACAACGTCCGTTCCCTTGCCTGGCCATTGCCCCGATGGCTCGGTCAGTAGTCTTTGAAGGATCTCATCCAGCCGGGCCAGTCGGACGAGCTGACACCGCCGGCGATCGTCCATGGGCCGTTGGTGTCGAAGCTCCGATGCCATTTCAAGGTCCACAACTCCTTAAGCCCCACGGGCCGAACCGTGCTGAAGTCGGCGAAGACGCAGTTGACCGAGCCTGAATGACGGTCGATGCAGATGACATTCCATTCATTCCCGTTCGCCACGTCGAACCCTTTGATGTCCGGGGCGCCCTGGGTATGCACCGGCATTGCATCCACGTAACCGCAATCGACGAATAGCGGGACGTTGTCCGCATGCTTGATGCGTCGGACACTCTTCCAGTAATTGTCGTCGGCACGATCGCAGATCCACTCGTTCTGACCGTAGCTGCCCCGGTCGCGGAGTTCGGGGTCTTTCGTGCGGACATCGCCCCAGCCGCCTGCGTCCCAGTTCCAGGCGCGATATTCGAACGCTCCCCCCACCGCCGCCGGCAGCGTCGCGGAAGGACACATCGCCAGTTTGCCCTTGTCTCGGTAGTAGGGCAACAGCACCGCCGGCCAGTCATTGGCTGCAGCGCTGCCTTCATAGACGCCGCCGTTGAACTTTCCGTCGGTGTCCTCGGTGTAGAAGTACCAGATCAGGCCCCATTGCTTGAGGTTGGCTCGGCAGGCGACCGAGCGGGCCTGTTTCCTGACGCGTTGAAGACTGGGCATCAGGATCGCCATCAGCAGAGAGATGATGGCTACCACGACCAACAACTCGATCAACGTGAACCCTCGGTCTCTTCGCATCACAAGGCCCCGTCAGTGCGTGGTTGTAAAGACGGCGGCAAACACTCAAGCCGCACAGAACCGATTATACCCAAATCCAGCCGGAACAGCACCGAGTTTCTCTCGTCCGATCGCAATTCCCCGGCACCATGCCATCCCGCAGGCACCCAGACCTCCGCCCTTTTGCGACCAGCGCGGATGCCATCAGAACTCTTCCTTCAGAGCGGCCATCCACTGAGGCCAGTCGGACGGCTGTACCCCCCCTGCCTTGGTCCAGGGACCGAACGTATCGAACGATTTGTTCCACTTGAGACTCCAGAGCTGCTTGAGCGCCACCTTCCGGACCGACCAGTCCGCGAAAACGACGAATTGGGCCCCGCCGTGCCGATTGACACACAGACGCTGCATCTCGTGCCCGCTCATGATCGGGGTCTCATGCCCCCAGGGAGGAGGCTCATCGGTATGTTGTGGCCAGCCATCGACCCACCAGCCCTCGGTAAATACCGGGATGTTGTAGGCCCCCTTGACCTGGCTGGTCCGCCAGTAGTCCTTGGCGGGGCCCCGACCCCATAGGCTGTCCATGCCGGCGGGAGGATTGCACATCCAGCCGTTAGGGGCATAGCTGCCCTCGTCGCCGCCGTGCGAGGCGGGAACCCGCCAGGCGTCGAAGGGGGTGGTGGCGATGGCCATCGCGTCTGCCGATGTCCCGGATCGATGCTTGACGGCGGTCGGACACAGCCACATCTTCTTGTCCTTCGACAGGGGCCGCAGGCATTCGCGCCACCAGTCGCCGTGGGCAACGTCGCTGCCGAAGCTCTGGAGCACCCCACTGTAGAAGTAACCATTGTTGTCGTCGCAATACATCGCGAAGATCAGACCCCACTGGTGCAGGTTCGACTTGCAGCCGACGCCCCGCGCCTGACGACGTACCCGCTCCAGGGCCGGCATGAGAATGGCCATCAACAGAGCGATGATGGCGATGACCACCAGCAGTTCGATCAGGGTGAACGCTCGGGAATCGACCACGGATGGCTGCCTGCGGATGATCCGTCTTTCTACGTCGGTCATCATATCCACTCCTGCCCTGCCGCCTCCACAGGAGGCGAACGATGAGATCCACATCGGTGGTCTTCGCACCTGCACAGTGGTCGGATCGCTGT
>JAAYBA010000312.1 GCA_012719085.1 Planctomycetota bacterium | reverse complement strand
CATCGACCTTCGTCAGCGATTCCTTCAGCGGCTTGACCAACTCATCGATGGCCTTCTGCCGCTTCTCTAACTCGGACTTCGCCCCCTCCTGGTACTTGTCGAGATTGGTCCTGGCCAGTTCGAGGAATTGGGTGCTGTTGCTCTTGAGGGCCTCCTGCGAGAGGGCCTTGAAGGCGTCGGAGAGCTTCTGCCGCGCCTCGTCCAGCAGGGCGAGCTTCTCCTTGGCGGCCTTCTCCTGTTCTTCGAGCCGGGTCATAAGGGCGGCGCGCTCGGCCTTCAGCGCCGAGCATTCCTGCTGCAAGCCGGTGATCTGCGCCTCCATCGCGGGGAGCCTGGCGCTGCGTTCTTCGGCGAGGACGCGGGCCTGGGCCTCGGCCATGTGCTGCCGCTCGAGCGTGGCGATCTTGCGTCGGCTGACGCTGTAGACAGCCAAAGCCGCCGCGGCGGCGCCGACGAGCACACTGGCGATGGCGATCAGGATGTATTCCATGAGAAGACCTGCCTCTTGAACTCGGTTCGACCGCGATTATAAGCACGACCGCTGCGTTGTCACAAGGATCGCCTGTCGCTGAGCAGGAGAAAACTGTTGCTCAGTGCGTCCGGGGCCCGTATCGTCCTGAAACGGAACCGTTTGGATACAAATCCTGCTGGTGAATCATGGAACGAATCGAGGCGATCCTGTTCGACTGGGGTGGGGTGCTGATCGACAACCCGGCTCCCGGACTGATGGCGTATTGCGCCGAGGCGCTGGGCGTCGGCGTCCCTGACTATCAGGGGGCGCACAACCGTCACGGCGAGCCTTTTCAGAAAGGCCGGATCCCCGAGCGGGTGTTCTGGCAGCGCGTCTGCGGCGACCTGAAGCGGCCCATCCCGGACAGTTCCTCGCTGTGGGGGCAGGCCTTCCGCGCTGTCTATTCGCCTCGGCCGGAGGTGTTTGGCTGGGCCGGACAACTGCGACAGCAAGGCTACAAGACCGCCCTTCTGTCGAACACCGAACAGGCGGCAATGGAGTTCTTTCTGGAGTTGCGATACGATGTGTTCGATGCGGCCGTCTTCTCGTGCGCCGAGGGGACCGTCAAGCCGGAGCGAGAAATCTACGAGATCGCTGCACGAAAGCTCGGCGTTTCTCCGTCGCGGTGTGCGTTCATCGATGACAAGCAACGGTTCGTCGACGGCGCGATCCAGGCCGGGATGAAAGGGATCCTCTACAACAACCTCGATCGGGTTAAGGACGCGCTGAGACAGCTCAGTGTCTCGGACAGCGAATAGACACCCCCATTGCGAAAGGACTACCGTGGGCTTCCTGAATCTGCTGCAAACCAAGCCCGTCGTCCTGCTGGACGGCGCGATGGGCACGGAGCTGGACAAGAAAGGCCTCATGGGCCGGGGGACGGCCAATCTCGACTCGCCCGATGCCGTCCTTGAAATCCACCAGGCCTACTCCCGGTGTGGCTGCGACGCCCTGACAACGAACACGGCGACGATGAACCGCATCTACATCGAGACGCACAACGTGGGCGTATCGGTCGAAGAGGTCAACCGCGCCGGCGTTCAACTGGCAGACCGAGCCACAGGCTGTAGTCAGTTTGTCTTGGGCAACATGAGCGCGACAGGCCAGCTTCTGCAACCCTATGGTACGTCCACCGAGACGCAGTTCTGCGAGGCATTTCGCGAACAGGCCAGGATTCTCGCGGACGCAGGCGTTGACGGCTTCCTCATCGAGACGATGTACGACCTGCGAGAGGCGGTCATCGCATTGCACGCGTGCAAGGACGTCTCGTCGCTTCCAGCGATCATCTCCATCGCCTTCCAGATCGAAGACAAAGGCGGCCGGACCATGATGGGCGACACCGCCGAGCAGTGCGCCAGGCAACTGACCGAGGCCGGCGCCGACGTCGTCGGGGCCAACTGCGGCGACCTCGACCCGAGCCAGACGGCCATTGTCGTTGCGTTGTTGAAAGATGCCACCGACCTGCCGATTCTGGCCCAGCCCAACGCAGGCAGACCCCGGCTCGTTGGCGACAAGGCGGTCTTCGATCTGGCGCCGGGGCCCTTTGCCGAGGGAATTGCCCAGTGTATCGCTGCCGGCGCGCGAATCGTCGGCGGCTGTTGCGGCACAACGCCCGAGCACATCCGCGCCGTCGCGGAGATGATCCAAACGATGCGCCGCCAAGAGAGTCAGTAACCCTACCTCGCTGCCGAACCACTATGGAGGTGAAACGATGCGAGAGCCGGCGTCGGCGCTCGCCCGTGCCAAGGAGAACCTCTCTCGAAAGGAGCGAATACCATGTCGAGACGAATGACCATCGGTTTGACGGCAGCGACATTGGTGATGGCGGGCGGATTGCTTCTGGCCCAGCCCGGTCCGGGCGGCCGGCGCCGGCCCGGAGGCCCGGGGTTCGGCCCTCCAGGCGGACGGGGCATGGAAAGCAAGCCGCCGACGGCCAAGGGTCCGGCCGAGCAGAAGATCTTGGATGTGCTCGACGACATGGACCGCAACCAGCGCGGCGGCAACATGAACGTACCCATCGAGGACGGCCGCCTGCTGCGCCTGCTGGCCGAATCGATCGGCGCTAAGCACGTTGTCGAGATCGGCACCTCGAACGGCTATTCCGGAATCTGGCAGGCCCTGGCGCTGAAGGCCACCGGCGGCAGGCTCACCACGTTCGAGATCGACGCGGGTCGAGCGGCGATGGCCCGGCAGAATTTCAAGCGGGCCGGCGTCGACGACATCATCACGCTCGTCGAAGGCGATGCCCACGAGAAAGTGGTCGACGTGGCCGGGCCCATCGACATGGTCTTCATCGACGCCGACAAGGAAGGCTATCTGGACTACCTGAACAAACTCCTGCCCAAGGTCCGACCGGGCGGCCTGATCGTGGCGCACAACATCACGCCGGGTATGGCCGACCCCGAGTACGTTGCCGCCATCACGACCAACCCAGAATTGGAGACCCTTTTCTACAGCGACGGCGGCGGCGCAAGTGTTACACTGAAGAAGCGATCGCTCGATTAGGACAGTTTGTCATGCGATCCGGGCCCGGCCGGCCAGGGTGTGGCGATCGAGAAGGACAGCAAGCATCTTGTCAGGAGGACCGCAATGCCGAAGCAGGAGCTGCAACGAGGGTATGGCCTATCGACCTCGACCTACGTCGTGATCGCCAGCATGGTGGGCACGGGCATTCTGGTTTCGCCGGGCTACATGATGGCCTCGCTGGGCAACTACCCCATCATCTTCGGGCTTTGGGCGTTGGGGGGGCTGCTGGCCCTTTGCGGGGCGCTCTGTGTGGCGGAGTTGGCAGCCGCCCTGCCGCATGCGGGGGGGGAGTACGTCTATCTTCGCCAGGCGTACGGTCCGATGCCGGCGTTTCTGTCCGGCTGGACCTCGTTCTTCGTCGGCTTCTCGGCGCCGTTGGCCGTGGCGGGCTACATCGCGGCATCCTATCTCCTGACTCCGTTTGGCCTCGATAGTCAGGGAGCCGGCTTCACCCTCAAGGTGGCGGCGGCGGTCATCATCTTCGCCGTGACGATACCCAACCTCATCGGCCATCGCCATTCGGCCCGCACGCAGAACCTGACCACGATTCTCAAACTCGGGCTGTTTGCGGCGCTGGTTGTAGGCGCTCTCCTGCGGGGCACGGGCCGGCTGGCCTATCTTGGGCAGGGCCGGCCGTTCGGTCAGGTTGGAGTCGGCACGGCGGCGACCCAGTTGTTCTACGTCATGTTCGCCTATAGCGGCTGGAATGCCGCCGCTTATCTGGCCGGCGAGGTGCGGAACCCCGCCAGAACGCTGCCCCGATCCCTGCTGCTCGGAACGGGCGTGGTGGTCGTTCTGTACCTTGCCCTCAATCTCGTCTTCGCCTGCGCGGTGCCGCTGTCCGATGTGGGCTTCGACAACGCCGAGCAGGTGCCTCAGCTCGCTGTCGCAAATCTGTTTGGCCCCGGAATCACCAGCGTCTTCTCGGTCTTACTGGGCCTGACGTTCCTGGCGACTGTCAGTGCGTTCATCATCACCGGACCGAGAGTGTACTATGCGATGGCTTGCGACGGGTTGTTCCCCTCGATTGCCGGGCGCACGAGTCGGCTCGGCGGGGTTCCCACCCATGCGACGATCCTGCAGAGCGCATGCGCGGTGATCATTCTGTTCGCGACGGATTTTCAGGCGTTATACCAGTACGCCGCTGTGGGTCTGTCGTTGTTTGCGCTGCTGTTCATCGGTGCGGTCTACGTCTTGCGCGTGCGGCAGCCGGAGATGGAAAGACCGTTTCGCGTTCCCGGCTATCCGATCGTCCCGGCGCTCTTCATGTCGGTGACGCTGTTCATGTCGGTGTTTGCGTTCCGGCAGTGGCGGACGCCGTCGCTCTGGAGCGTCGGCAGCATCCTTCTCGGTATACCGGTTTATTACGTCTGGGTGTTTGTCCGTCGCCGAGTGGGTACAGCCGGAGATTCCGAGCATTCGGGGAGTTGACCGGTGTGCGTTGACCAGGCCAGGCCGTCGGACGGCGTTTGCCTGCCGGGCGGGCTCTACTGGCAATCGCGAGGCAGGTAGACGGCATCCGGGTGGATGTCGAACCTTCGACACAGCGATTCCAGCAGCATCTCCAATCGCTTCAGTTGGTAATCCGTCGCCAGCGACGACACCCCGTTTCCCACCAGGCAAACGCGAATTGTCCGTTCGTCGCCGCGCCAGTCGGCGCCGGGCGGAACCGACCGCTGGTTCAACCAACTCTCCGTGGTCTGAATCTCGCCGTCGTTGGCGCCGATGCCGTTGCCGATCAGAAAATGGCAGTCCAGATTCGCCGGATCGCTCAATCCTCGCGCGACCGCCAGCCGCTGGATGTTGCCGCCCTTGGTTCCACTGAAGGCGATCTCGATGCTTTGCCACTGGTGTGCCTGCGGGGCGATCCGCGAACGGAGGGCATGATCCACAGAATCGAGCCGGTAGTAGGCGGAAAGGCAAAATGGACCTGCAGAGGGGGGATTGTCTCCCAGAGCCATCAGGACGACTGCTCCCGTCGTCATGGAGATCAGCAGTGCGGCTAAGACCTTAACTACCCTTGGCTGGTTCGACATCCGTTCTCGACTACTTCCAACATGGCCATCGGGGTCCTGCGCCCCACCCCCTGCAAATTCAGCAGGTTCTCAGAGAGGCGTGGTTCTTATATACCACTACATCGACTCTTGCCAGTGTGTACCTTCAAAAATTGTTGGAATTTGCCCAAGCTACACCAACGTGACATTCATGTGCCGACTGGAACGAGACGAAGAAGAAACATAGACGACAACGCGATGCCATCGCCGCCGCGCCTTGATGTCGGGCAGCGCCAGCGCTATAGTGACTGCATTCCGACATGCCGCGGCCGACTTGAGGCCCTTCTGCCGCGTGCCAGGCGGCGGACTCGCACGCGAAGCCGTCGATGCAGAAAGGAGCGTCACAGTGTCCCATTGGCGACGTTTATCGGCCGAAGAGGTCGCACAACTGACCGAACAGGGCTGTCTTTGCGATAACTGGTCGCGTATCCAGGTGGTCGACGGATTCTCCGCCGAGCGCGTCCGCGACGTCCACTTCTCCGGCGACGTTAAGCTGGGCAAATTCGACGGGCAGGTCTCGTTCTTCGGCGGCGTCCGCAAGCCGACGGGTCTTCACCGCGTCACGATTCACAACTGCATCATCGGCGACAACGTTTACATCGGCCACGCGCGCAGCTACATCGCAAACTACATCATCGAGAACGATGCGGTTATCGACAACATCGATCTTCTGGCGGTCGAGGGCGAGTGTCCCTTCGGCAACGGCAAAGCGGTGTCTGTCGTCAACGAAGCCGGCGGTCGCGAGATCCCCATCTACGATCGCCTTTCGGCGCATACCGGCTACATCCTGGCCTTCTACCGTCACCGCCCGGCCGCCATCGCCCGACTCAAGGAGATGATTCATGACTACGCCGTCTCGGTGACGTCGTCGATGGGGCGCATCGGTCGCAGGGCCCGGATCACGAATTGCGGCATCCTCAAGAACGTCCGGATCGGTCCGGCCGCCGTCATCGAGGGCGCCAACCGCCTGGAAAACGGGTCGGTCAACAGCAGTACGGAAGATCCTGTTTATATCGGACCTGGAGTCTATGCTGAGGACTTCATCATTGCCAGCGGAGCGAGAATCACCGACGGCACCATCCTCTGCGACTGCTTCGTCGGGCAGGGCACCGTTCTGGCCAAGGAGTATTCGGCCGAGCACTCCGTCTTCTTCGCCAACTGCGGCGGCTTTCACGGCGAGGCCTCCTCGATCTTCGCCGGGCCGTACACGGTGACGCACCACAAGTCCACGCTTCTGATCGCCGGGCTGTTCTCCTTCGTCAACGCCGGCAGCGGCACCAACCAGAGCAACCACCACTACAAGCTCGGACCCGTGCACCAGGGCGTGGTCGAGCGTGGCTGCAAGACGGGAAGCGATTCCTATATGCTCTGGCCCGCCAAGGTCGGCGCCTTCACCGTCGTCATGGGCCGGCACTACCGCAACGCCGACACCTCTGACCTGCCGTTTTCCTATCTCATCGAGCACGACGACCAGAGCGTTCTGGCGCCGGGCGTCAATCTGCGCAGCGTCGGAACCGTCCGTGACGCCCGCAAGTGGCCCCAACGCGACCGGCGGAAGGACTCGAAGAAGCTCGATCACATCAACTTCAAGCTGCTCAGCCCGTTCACCATCCAGAAGATGATCAACGGACGCGATCTGCTCGGCAAGCTCAAGGAGACGAGCGGCCCGACGAGCGACTACTTCACCTACCACAGCGTCAAGATCCTCAGCGCCGCCCTCGAACGCGGGATCGTGCTCTACCAGACGGGGATCGACAAGTATCTTGGCAACTGCCTGATCAAGCGTCTGGAAGGCCGGCGGCTACGGTCCCTGGAAGAACTGCGGGCGGCGTTGCGACCAGAAACCGACATCGGACGGGGCACATGGATCGACGTGGCCGGCATGTTTGCGCCGCAGGAGGCCGTCGAGCAACTGCTGGACGACATCGAAAGCGGCCGGATCGACACGCTCGATCAGCTTGAGGCCCGTTTCGCATCGATCCACGCCAGCTACTCGATCTATGAATGGGCATGGGCCGCCGACGTGATCGCCCGGCAGACGGGCAAGGCGGTCGATCAGTTCGACGCCGACGACGTCATCCGCCTGACGACTCGCTGGATACGCGCCGTCCTCGATCTCGACCACCAGCTCTGCGCCGATGCGCGGAAGGAATTCGCTCCAACGGCGCAGATCGGGTTCGGGCTCGATGGCGGCACGGATGCCCGGCTGAAGGACTTTGAGGGCGTGCGGGGCTCGTTCGAGGGCGACGGCTTCGTCGCGGAGATCGAGAAGCACATCGCCGCCAAGACCGCCCTGGCCGACGATCTTCTTCGGCGAATCGAGCCGTTGCGGAGCCCTCTGTAGCGACAGGCTGCCTCCGGACGCCATCCAGCGGTCTGGAGACGACCGCGGAGAACCCCGTCCTGCCGGGCTCGCAGTGCCGAACCGCCTGGCTCTGAGGCCTGCCGGAGGTCCATCCGACGGGCAAAAAGAACAGACTCCCGCCTTGACGCCGCACGTCCAATGGCCTATAATATTAGAGTTGCTCGCCCATCGCAGAAGGTCCGGTTTGGAGGCCGGACGACAAATGGTCGTTTTTAGCGTCCTGGAGGGTGGAGAATTGCGCAAAGAGTCCTGCCCGCATGAAGCCTGTCGCCCATCGCATGAGTACCTGGAAAGCCAGTTGAATCGCGTTGCGCCGGTTTTCTCATCTCTCAGACCGCCGTATTGCGGCTTGCGGAAGTCTTTCGCCGGCAGACGATACGACCGCCCGCAGGAGCAGAGGGATCTGCGACGATGAACAGACGTTCGGCGCCGAGGCGATGTGCCTGTGCCGGGCACGCCGTGGCCGCGGGAGGCTTTGGAACGCGAAAGGAGGTGTCTTCTCGACAGAGCGTTGGTGAATGAAATCAATCGTTGCATGGCTTGGAGAGTGTGTAATTCTGCCGGGTCCTCTGCACATCTGTTTCGGAAGAGGAGATCACGTATGTTCAACAAGCGAGTTGTCACTGTAGCATGTGCATTCATCGCGTGTCTGGCCGTGGTCGGCCAGGCCCAGGACCCCAACGCCGCCAGCGCCCCGAGCCCGGGCGACGGCGCCCAGTGGGTCAAGGCCGAGGGGCTCGTGCTGACCTGGACGGTCGGCGCCGACGCCATTTTGCACAACGT
>JAAYBA010000311.1 GCA_012719085.1 Planctomycetota bacterium | reverse complement strand
GACGTGCCCGACTGCGTGGTCGCCGTCCTGTACAACGAAGACGGCAAAGGCAGGTCCTGGCGCAAGGTCCTGCTGCCGCAGACCGCGCCGGGACGACGGGGCTCGCTGCACAGCCTGCGTGTGGCGGATTTCAACCTGGACGGCAGGCTGGACATCCTGGCCGTCGAGCAGGAGGACTGTCGGGACCAGGGCCCGATGCCCCCACCCCGCTGGTTCATCTGGGCAGACACCACCGGCGTCTGGACCGAGCACGTGATTCTCGACATCAACCTCGGCGGCCATGAGGCGTGGGTCGGCGACGTCGACGGGGATGGGGACATCGACATCGTCTCGAAGACCTGGCGCAGCGGCATCTATCGCGACAGCGCCAACACCGGCAAGGCCCACGCCGACTTCCTGGAGAACCGGGCGATTGTCAAACCCGCCAGGTAAGACAGTAGCCGCCACCCGGCTGTCACCTCGCTGCGGAGATCTTGCCGTCGGCGACGGCTGCCTGGGCGGTCGGGTACCCGACGACGTCCTCTTTGCGAATCAGGATCGCCTCGGGGGCATCGATCGAATAGAAACGCCGTCCTCTTCGGCTGGCGACGAATCGGGCATCGCCCGGGTCGATCCGTCCGACCCAACTGAATGCCGGCGGATCGTCTCGATCGAGACGCAACGGTTCCGGAATTGCCGCCGCCGGGAGCACCCCCAGAGTCTGGGGGGCATCGGGAAAGTACTTGTCCAGGCTCGCCGGTTCCGGGACAGGACGGCTCGACCTGCCGAAGGGACCATACAGGCCCAGCAGGACCACGAGCGCCACCAATCCGGCGATGCCGGCGCCGATCAGAGCGCGGCGTCTTCGTATGGCCCATTTGGCCCGCGACCAGCGCTCCGCCGCCGCAATGATCTGCGTGCCAATCGTAGAGTCGGCCACGCCTGAGCCCATCAACTCCCGCAGCAGACTGGAGGTGCCCGAACTGAGCGATCCGGAATCCACGACGGCCCCTGCGATCGCCTCCGCCCGCAGCGCGGAGGTCGTCTCCGCCGCCGAGGGCCGCTGACTGGGAGACTTGGCCAGCGTACGCGTCACCAGCGTCGCCAGGCTCTGTGAACAACTCGGCAGCGATGCGCGCAGGTCGGGGATCGGCGCTTTGATGTGCTGCTTGAGGACCTCTTCGAGGCTCTTGCCCGTATATGGCGCATGGCCGGTCAAGGCACAAAACAGTGTCGTGCCCAGACTGTACACATCGACTGCTGGCGTCTGCTCCCGGCGGAGGATCATCTCAGGCGCCATGAACAGCGGCGAGCCCACGGCGTTGTGCGTGAAATGGAACGGATCGTTGGGGTCATCCATATGGACCAGGCCGAAGTCGGTGACTTTGCACCGCCCTTGACGGGTGAGCATCAGATTGGCCGGCTTGATGTCGCGGTGGATGATCCCCATCTCGTGGGCCACGGCCAGCGCCGCCGCGGCGTCGGCAACGACGGCGCATGCCTTGCCCACCGACAGCGGGCCGGCCGCCTTGATCGCCTGACCGAGATTGCCGCCCTCAAGCATTTCCATCGCGATGTACCACCAGCCGTCATGCTGGTTGATCTCATAAATGTGCACGACATTCGGATGATCGATCTGGGCGGCGGCGCGGGCCTCACGGAAGAACTGATTGACACGTTTGGTGGCGTCGATGCCGGGCAGGCGTTTGCATAGCACCTTGAGCGCCACGATGCGTTGGAGGTTGATGTCGCGGGCCTGGATGACCCGTCCCATCTTGCCTTCGCCGATCAGCCGAAGCAGCTTGAAGTGGCCGAGCACCTTGCCTGCCCAAGGCGGCTGTTTGGGCAATCCGGCCGGTTTGGCTGGCGCCGCCTGAGGCACAACGATCTCCGTGTCGCCTGCCACGAGGCTCGCCTCGAACTGGGCGTCGTCCATTGCACCTGGCTTTTCTCTACCTGCCATCGG
>JAAYBA010000310.1 GCA_012719085.1 Planctomycetota bacterium | reverse complement strand
CCGATGCGGTCGGGCACTCCATGCCGGCGGCCTTGCTGACGATCTTCATCAAGCAGGCGATGGTGATGCGTGAAACCATCGACAAGAGCTACCGCATCTTCTCCCCGACGGAAGTCATCACCAACCTCAATCTCAAGATGCTCGGCCAGAAGCTGTCGGGCTATCAGTTCGCGACGTGCTGCTACTGCCTGCTAAACGTCAAAACACGACAACTGAGCTTCGCCCGTGCGGGCCATCCCTATCCGATCCTGTTTCGCAAAGGTCACGAGCCACAGCAACTCGAGACGCGCGGCGCCCTGCTTGGCGTCTTCGACAGTACTGAGTTCACGCAGAGCTCTGTCCAACTCCAGTCGGGAGACCGGTTGCTGCTGTATTCCGACGGCGCCGAATCCCTGGTCGGCCAGCTCATCGACAACGCCGGCTTCCAGTTCAACGAGGAACTGCTCGCCCTGCGTGACGCGCCGATCCACCAGATTGTCGATCATCTGACGGAGCTGCAAAGTCAGCGACAAATCACGCCGGAAGAAGTCGACGACTTCACCCTCGTCGGCCTCGAAATCCCCTGACTGTAGGGGCGAATCATCATTCACCCGCACCTGGCCGAGCCAGCCGACGAAGAGCACAGGGCGAATTAGCCTCCCCGTGAGGACTCACAAGAGATAACGCCTCCCGGCATTGCTGCGAACACGTCGGGCCCCCACAGTAGAATCGCCCACCCGTTTCTGGTACAATACCCCCGTGGCCTGCGCCGGGCAGTAGAAACCCCTTGCGCTTCCGTGGCTGCGGGCTACCTTCGCACCTACGGAGGCAGCAGAGCAGCAGACCTACGAGCCAGCGGCCCGAACACCTTCAATTGATGGAGGATATGGATCATGAGACCGCCGCTCCTGCGGATGTTCACGTGTGCCATTCTATGCCTTGTGGCTGTCCATCCGGCGCGGGGCGTGGACGGTGACTACAAGGAGGCTATGCGAGTCCGCAGCCTTCTGCACGCGGAAGAGCTGCCCCTGGGCGCGATGCCGCATGCGCGGCTCCAAGATCCGCCGGTCGCCGAAACGGTCCTGCTGCCGGTCAGTCGGGGATTCAACCAGCGGAGCACGGGGCTGTGCTGGGCCTATGCGACGCTCAGCGCGCTGGAGACGATTCACCTGGTCCGTACTCCGGACGGGCCGGACGTGGAGCTTTCCCGCCGGGCCGTGCAATACTACACGATGGAGGACCGCTACCGCCGCTCCATCAAGCAGTTGAACGCGGACATCCGTGAAGGCGGGATCGTCCTCGACGCACTCCGGCTGATTCAGTCCAACGGCATTGTGTCCTTCGACGACTACGCCGATGTTGCCGACCCGTATGGGTACGCGAATATCGCGGACATGATCGCCGGAGCGCCGACCTTCACCGACAGAATCATCGCCCTATACGAGGGACTGGACATCGTCTACACGGCGCCGCCCACACAGACCCATGTTCCCGTCCTGTCCACCGTCGAACCGAACGCCACGTATGCGCCCGCCGATGCCGGCGATCTGGCGCGATTCGTGCTGGGACGCGAGGTGTGGCAGAGCTACACACCCTCATCAACCAAGAGCGGTTTCCACGCACACCCCGACGCGGACGCCCGATGGGAAAACGTATCCTGGCACATGCCGCACGGCGAATTCCCCGGCCGGATCAAGCAGGCTTTGATGGCGGGATTCCCCGTCGTAATCTCCATCCGCAACCACGCACTATTGGTCTACGGGGCGGACTATGACGCCGCAGGCTCGCCGATCACGTACTACATCAAAGACAGCTACCCGCCCTACTACTACGTCACCGACGCCAACTACCTCCAAGCGAGCTTCTGGGAGATGACGACAGTCGAGCTGTAGCACCGCCCCCGATGCCGATCGTCACGTTGCGTTGAGGGCAACGTCGGCAAAGCAGGCGGGGGCGTGTTCGGCCAGGATGCTCAGCATGACACGGCAGGCGTCGCGAATTTCCCACTGGGCCTTGGCACTGGTGCGCAGCTTGAAGATGTGACGCCACTCGCGGAAGTTCGCCGAGACGACGATCTCGCTGGTGCAAGCGTTGGGCAGCACGAATCGCGCATCCTCCTTGCGGAGGCCGCGATCGCGCCACTTGCGGTACATCTGCTGGATCGTTCTCATGTCCTGGTGAAAGTCATCGGCGTACTCGGCCGGCATGCTCTCGGGCACAACGTAGGCAAACTCGTCTTCGTCCACGTAGCGCTGCGACTGCTGCGAGACCGCCATGAGCCGATGCCGAACGAGCTGGTGCGTCATTGCGCGCGAGCAGTTGCGAATGCGAAACGTTGCGTAGGCGTGCTCCAATGGTGATTCGTGGCCCATCTTGATGAGCCGTTGAATGAAACCCTCGTGGGAATCGTCTTCGATGCGATCGAAGCTCAGATAACATGTCCGGCCCGCCTGCTCGATGACGCGCTCCGGGTCCGGCGTGATGGCGACAAGCTCCACTTCCAGGCGACCCGCCGCCGGCGGGCCAATCTGTTGATTCATAGTCACTCCCTGCCCAGCACCGCCAGAGCGGTCTGTACGTTTCCGAACGGGGCGCTGACGGCAAAGCCGGCCACGCGCCCGCGCACCTTGGCCACGAGCTCACGCGCGATCTGGACGCCCAGAGCCAGCCCCTCTTCCTTGCTGGTCGCCGCGCTCATGCGGTCGAGGAGCGCTTTGGGGACGACCACGCCGGGAACCTCGTTGGCCATGAACTCGGCGTTCTTGAAACTCGTGAACGGCCAGATGCCCGCGACAATGGGAATCCGACATCCTTCGATCGCATCGAGGAACCGAAACAGCGAGTCGGCATCGAAGACCGGCTGCGTGATCGCGTATTCGGCGCCGGCCGCCACCTTGTGCCGGAACCGCTCGACCTCTCGATCCCAGTCGGCGGCCACAGGATTGGCGCCGACGCCGATCGTCAGCGTAGTTGGCGGCTCGATGCGATTGCCCCCGATATCCAAGCCCCGGTTGAGGTTGTGCACGACGTTGGTCAGCGCGATCGAATCCATGTCGAAGACCGCCGTGGCGTTGGGATAGTCACCCAGCTTCGGCGGGTCGCCCGTGATGATCAACAGGTTCTTCAGCCCGATCGCGGAAGCCCCGAGGATGTCCGACTGCATCCCGATCAGGTTTCGGTCCCGGCAGCAGAAGTGCAGGATCGTCTCCATGCCCGCCTCCTGCTGTATCCGAACGGCGGTGACCATCGGCGACAGCCGGGAGCTGGCGCGAGGACCGTCCGGGATGTTGATCGCATCGATGCCCGCCGCGGCGCACTGCCGGGCCTTGTTCAAAATTGTCGTCATGTCCACACCGCGAGGCGGGGTCATCTCGACGGCCACGACCTCCTGTCCCGCGGCGAGCTTGGCGCCGAACTGCGACTTGGCCTCGAGCGGCACGGCCGGCAACGACGGCGTCTCTTTGGGTCGATCACGGCCGACCGTCACCGATCCAGTGGTTCGAGCGACGGCCCTGCCCACCGAGCGGACCGCCCGTGCGATCTCCCGGATGTGGTCGGGGGTCGTGCCACAACAGCCTCCGATGATTCGCGCACCCTTCTCGAAGAATCGTTTGGCGTACTCGGCCATGTACTCGGGAGTGCACATGTAGAGCTGTCGGCCTTCGACCGACCGGGGCATGCCGGCGTTGGGCTGGACGGAAATGGGCTTGTCGGTGATGGTCCGAACCAGCTCCAGGCTGCTGAGCATGCTCGACGGGCCCACCGCACAATTCAGTCCGACGGCCGTGACAGCATCATGTCGGGCGATCCGGCCCAGGGCCTGATCGACCCGCTCCCCGTAGATCGTCTCGTTTCGCTCGTTGACGGTCATCTGCGCGACGACGGGAACCTGCCCCAGGGCCCCGACGGCGTCGAGGGCCACGAGCAACTCGTCGGTGTTTGAAAAGGTCTCGAGGATCAGGAAATCGACCCCGGCCTCAGCGAGTGCGGCGGCCTGCTGGCGAAACATCTGCCCGGCCTGCCCAGAACTTATGGGACCAAACTCAGTCAACTCGCAGCCGAGCGGGCCCATCGCACCGGCCACCAACACGGCATCGCCGGCAGCGGCTCTGGCCACCTCCACGGCGGCGCGATTGATTCTCTCGACCTCGTTGGCCAGGCCATACGGTGAGAGCTTGACCCGGTTGGCACCGAAGGTATTCGTTTCTACAAAGTCCGCTCCCGCCTCGACATAGCCTGCATGGACCTCCCGGACGAGCGCCGGGGCGACCAGATTCAACTCGTCGAAACACCGGTTAAGGAAGATCCCACGCTGGTAGAGCATGGTCCCCATGGCCCCATCGCCGATCAGGACCCCTTCTGATACTCGGCCAAGAAAAGCAACACGATCCACCTGATCCATACCCCATTGCGTTCAGCTTGCGTTATGCCGGGCTGCCGACGACCCACATCCCCAGAAATGGCCCACGACCGCGTGAGCCCCTCGCCCGCCGGCCTGCGGTCATCTTTTCGGCAATGTCAGGCAAAATAACGACTGAATTATGCCGATGCAAGCCTTTTCACCCGCTTCCGTGCCGAAGGCGACCTTCTCCGCACATCTGAAACACCCTGCCCGCCAGAGCAACTTGCACGCATTCTTTTATCGGACAGATGGCATCAGGGCCTTCAATCTGCGCCGGGGCTGGTACCGAGACCACCCTTGGTGAACCTGAGGGATACCGCCACGTGGCCACAGAGCTGCATACCGTCCATATTAACACACACTTAGCCATTGACCACAAGATAGGCAAAATGGTATAATACGGCAATAATTCGAGGTCTGGGCCCTATGCTCAGAGGGGCTTCCTATCGTATACTATAGTTGGAAAAGTACCGTATCGGCAGTGAACGACGCCTTCAAGCGCTACCGGTCAAGTCCGGCAGGTCGGCGCACAGGGTCGTTTGCTGCACGGGGGAAGGGGTAGCTGCCCCATCTGCCGCCGGAGCGTCGACGTCGGCCATGCCAGATGGCCCACATCCTTCGCCGAGGACGGACTTTCCAGCAGAGGTTCCAATCCGGGCAGTTCCGGTGTTCACCGGCAAGCTTGAGGATTTGAAAGGAGCGGTGTGATGAAGAAGGCATTGACGGTATCGTTGGCGATCTGTGCCATGCTCTTGGCCGGATGCGGGGGCTCGGACAGCGGGCAAGACGGCCAGGCCAAACCCGTCGTGGCCCGATCCGGCCGCAGCTACTTCTGGGACAAAGACCTTCGGCCCACCGTAGCCGTTCCCGCCAGCCGGGCGGCTCGAATGGACGAGATGATCGAAACGACCGAGACCCAGGTGGCGGTTGAGGAAGAAGTGCCGTCCGGACTCTACATCGAACCGGCCCCTGCACCAGAAGCACCGCAGGAGACCCAAGCCGAACTGGTCACGGCCACGGTGGAGGAGCTCAAGCCCGTCGCGACGCAACGCACTTCGACCACAACGGCCCCCAGCGAGCAAATCATGGTCGGCAACGACCTCGTGGCGGTTGACGAGGGCGGCGCGCATGCCCTGAGCATGGTCTACCCAAGGCCGGACTACGGCATCATTCAGGTCGACAAGACCATGCCGCAGGAAGTGCGCCTGAACAAGCCCTTTGCCTACGTCATCAAGGTCACAAACCTCACCAACATGATGCTGACCGACGTGGCCATCACCGAGACGCTCTCCAAGGAATTCGAGTTCAAAGGATCCGAGCCCGCCGGCCGCAGCGAAGACAACAAGCTCATCTGGGAGATCGATTCGCTCGGCCCCAGGGCCAACAAGAGCATTCGCATCTCGGGCGTCGCCACCGGATCGAATCCCCTGGAACACTGCACCGCCATCACCCACACGATTCGCGATTGCGCCATGGTCAAGGTGGTCGAGCCGACGCTGGAGGTAGGGCGGATCGCCCCCAGCCAGGCCGTCCTGTGCGAACCGATTCCGATCGACTATGTCGTGACCAATAGCGGGACGGGCGCCGCCCAGAACGTACAGATCACCGACACGCTGCCTGTCGGCCTGCAAACCGCCGACGGCAAGGGCAAAGTGGTCCTTGACGCCGGAACGCTTTTGGCAGGCGAATCCCGGCGGTTCTCCGTCAAGCTGCGCGCGACCAAGACGGGCGCCTACGCCAGCAAGGCGGTCGCGACAAGCGCATCAGGCCTGATGGCCGAATCGGAATCGACGCTGACCAGCGTCCGCCAGCCGATCCTGAGCATCACCAAGTCCGGGCCGCAGCGGCAGTTCCTCGGACGCGCCGTGACCTATGAGATCACGGTCCTGAACAAGGGCGACGGGCCGGCCCGGGACACTGTCGTCGAGGATCTGATTCCGCCGGGAGTGACCTCCGTCGAGGCGACCGCCGGCGCACAGTCGGCCGGCTCCAAGCTGGTGTGGGAACTTGGCACGCTCGAACCCAATGCCGCCAAGACGGTTCGTGTCTCCTACACGCCCACCCGCGAAGGCGACGTGATGGCGACCGCCACCGCGACCGCGCACTGCGCCGAGACCGTCACCGACTCGGCCCGGACGTCCGTCGCCGGAATTCCCGCCTCGCGTCTGCAGGTCATCGATCTGGAGGACCCGATCGAGGTCTCCAGCACCACGACATATCTGATCACGGTGGTCAACGAGGGTTCGGCGGCCGATACGAACATTCGCATCATCTGCACGCTGGACGACAAGGTACAGTACGTCTCCTCGGCCGGTGCGACCGCCGGGTCGATCATGGGCAAGACGGTCAGCTTCGCCCCGTTGCGAAGCCTTGAGCCAAAGGCCAAGGCCACGTGGCGCGTCGTCGTGCGGGGCGTGCGGGCCGGCGACCTGCGGTTCAAGGTCAGCATGCACACCGACCACCTCGCCCTGCCGATCGAACACACGGAGGCCACACACATCTACCAGCAGTAGACAGGGCAGGACGCTACATTCAGACACTTGACGCCGCGGGACCTGAGTCCCGCGGCTTTTCTTTTGGTGCGGAAGAGGTTCCTCCTCTGACCCCGAGCCATTGCCCCGCCCTTGCGGGAACCACGAAATTGTATTGCGTGAGGCCGACAAACCGCTATACTGGCGCAGAATTCAATGTGCTATCCAGGTCCCCGTCAGGGGACTTTTTGTAGGGGCCTTCCAGGAAATCACCACCGATTTCCAGAAAGGACACGCTTATGGCCGAAAAAGACGCCGACGTGCAGAAGATACAAGAGCTGATCAAGATAATGAGAGACAACGATCTTGTGAAGATCGATATCAAGCACGGCGATGATCGGATCTCGCTGCGACGGGCCGGACCGCCCAAGGCGGCGGCGATGGCCGGGCCGATCCTCACATCCTTGCCGGGGGCCCCGCTCGGCGTCGGCAACGCACAACCGACATCCGAACCGGTCCGTGACGACCTGCTCGAAATCAAGTCGCCGATCGTCGGGACCTTCTACGAGGCGCCAAGCCCGGACTCCGACCCCTATGTCGAGATCGGCGCTCACGTCAATGCACAGTCCGTCGTCTGCATCATTGAGGCGATGAAAGTCATGAACGAGATCAAGGCCGAGATCAGCGGCACAATCGTCGAGAGACGCGTCGCCAACGGCCAGGCCGTGGAGTATGGACAGGTGCTTTTCAAGGTCAAGCCGGAATGACGCCGTGCGCGTCGTCTCGCGGACCCGTTCGGGTCGTGGCCGGTGCCGCCTTTCAGGAAGAAGGTAACAGCCAATGCTATCACGAATCCTGATCGCCAATCGAGGTGAGATCGCGCTTCGCGTCATTCGAGCGTGCCACGAGATGGGCATTGAGACCGTCGCCGTCTACTCGGAGGCCGACCGAAATGCCTCGTATGTGCGGCTTGCGAACGAATCGGTCTGTATCGGCCCGCCCGACTGCAATCAGAGCTACCTCAACATTCCGCGCATCATCAGCGCCGCCGAAGTGACGAACGTCGATGCCATCCATCCCGGATACGGGTTCCTGGCCGAAAACGCCAACTTCGCCGAGATCTGCAAGGATTGCGGCATCACGTTCATCGGTCCGCCGGTCGAAGCGATGCGTCAGTTGGGCGACAAGGTCGAAGCCCGCAAGCTGGCGCGCCGCGCCAAGGTCCCGGTCGTCCCCGGCTCCGACGGCGTGATCGAGAACGAGAAGGAGGCGCTGCGTCTGGCCAACGAGATCGGCTATCCGATCATCATCAAGGCGGTCGCGGGCGGCGGCGGGCGCGGGATGCGCGTCGTGCACAACGACATCAGCCTTCATGCCGCCCTGGCATCGGCGCGATCCGAGGCCGAAGTGGCCTTCGGCGAGGGCAGCGTCTACATGGAGAAATTCATCGTCGAACCACGACACGTCGAGGTCCAGGTCATGGCCGACCAGGAAGGCAATGTCGTGCATTTCTTCGAACGCGACTGCTCCATCCAGCGGCGGCACCAGAAGATGATCGAGGAGTCGCCCTGCCCGATCCTGGAGGAGCGCGACCGCGAGCGACTGGCCGAAGCGGCAAGCCGCCTGATCAAGGAAGCCAACTACGTCAACGCCGCCACCGTCGAGTTCCTTCTCGACAAGGAAGGGAATTTCTACTTCATCGAGGTCAATACCCGCATCCAGGTCGAGCACCCGGTCACGGAAATGGTCACGGGCCAGGACCTCATCAAGTGGCAACTCCGCATCGCCGGCGGCGAGCCGATGACGCTGCGTCAGAAGGACATCCGGCACCAAGGCGTGGCCATCGAATGCCGCATCAACGCCGAAGATCCGGCCAACAACTTCTCCCCGTGTCCGGGAACGATTTCCAGGTACATCGCTCCCGGCGGTCTGGGCGTCCGAATCGACACGCACGTACATCAGGGCTGGACGATCAGCCCGAACTACGATTCGCTCATCGCCAAGATCATCGTCCACCAGGAGACCCGGGCCGAGGCCATCGCCACGATGCGTCGCGCCTTGCACGAATTCGTCATCGAGCCCATCAAGACCACAATTCCCGCCTGCCTCGAAATCCTCTCGCACAACCTGTTCGTCAAAGGCAAGATCGACACGGGATTCGTCGAGCGCAGTCTCTGACCGGCC
Source organism: Planctomycetota bacterium (assembly GCA_012719085.1). Lineage (GTDB taxonomy): Bacteria > Planctomycetota > Phycisphaerae > Sedimentisphaerales > Anaerobacaceae > Anaerobaca. The sequence continues at coordinate 12,073 of JAAYBA010000310.1, read as the reverse complement.
CGCCGGTTCTCGGCTCCACGCTACGCCTTATCGCTCCAGGGCCACCAGGTCTTCGTAGCTTTCTCGCCTGCGAATCACGTGGAACGCGTCGCCGTCCACGAGGACTTCGGCGGCGCGGCACCGGCTGTTGTAGTTGCTGCTCATCGTGAACCCATAGGCGCCCGCCGTGAAGACCGCGATCAGGTCGCCCCGTTCGACGTGTGGGATAGGACGGTCCTTGGCGAGAAAATCCGCCCCTTCGCACACGGGCCCGACGAGGTCCACGACCTCGCTGCCTTCGATATGCAGTTCCTTGCTGCGGACAGCCGGCTCGAAACGCGGTTCCACCTTTGCCGGCCAGATGAAGTGAAACGCATCATACAACGAGGGACGGATCAGGTCATTCATCGCCGCATCGACGATGACGAACCTCTTGCTTCCACCCTGCTTGGTGTAGAGCACGCGCGTCAGGAGGATTCCCGCGTTGGCGCAGATGCTCTTGCCGGGCTCCAGGATCAGCTTGAGGTCTCTGCCCCGGATCAGCGGCACGATTCCTGCGGCATATTCGGCCGCCGAGGGCACCGTCTCGGTCTCGTAGTCGGCGCCGTACCCGCCGCCAAGATCCAACGCCTCAATTCGGTGCCCCTTCTGGCGCAGCCGATCAATGAGAACGAGGACCTTTTCCATCGCTTCGACATATGGATCGATGGTCTTACCACCCGTGCCGAGGTGGACGTGCAGCGCACAGAGATCGACCGAGGGATTGTCGCCATAAGCGTCGAAGACGGCGACTGCCCGCTCGATATCGACCCCGAACTTCGTTTCTTTCTTTCCCGTTCGGAGGAAGGCGTGGGTCTCGTAGTCCACATCGGGATTCACTCGCAGCGCCGCCTTGGGCCGGCTCCGGCCAGCCGCAACGTGCGGCCCGGCCAGTTGAATCAGGTTCGCCAGTTCTTCTTCAGATTCGATATTGAAGTACCCGATCCCGGCATCGAGGGCCTCGACGATCTCGCGGTCCGTCTTGCCCACGCCGGCATAAACCACCTTCGATGGGTCGGCCCCCGCCTGAAGCACGCGATACAACTCGCCTCCGCTGACAATATCGAATCCGCTGCCTTCTGCCGCCATGAGCTTCAGAATGCTCACGTTGCCACACGCCTTGACCGAAAAGCAGACGGTGGTGTCCAGCGACTCGTAGGCCCTGTGCACCTTCTGCAGATGGTCCCGCAATGTGGCCGCACTGTAGAGGTAGACGGGCGTTCCCACCTCCGACGCGATGCGATCGACCTCCACCTGTTCGGCGAACAGACGGCCGGCTTTGTAGTTGAAGAAGTCCATCGACCGGGTTTCTCCTCAAGCAGTCTTCCATCTTCCCACGACAAGGCACGCCAACGGCCCGGCCGCGAAGACAGTATAGGAGAAACAGGCCCGATTGCAAGAAACCCCGGAAAAGCTCATCCCCCCGCGAGAAATGCCCCGGCGTAGCCCTGCGGCGCCCCCCAAAAAGAATGGAAGACCCCCCTTACCCAGGAGAGTCTTCCATTTTCCAGAAGCCTGCCACATCCCGATGCGGACGATCCCCTCGCGGGCACCGCCCGAATGGAGCCGGCAGGCCCCAGGCGAAGTACGTGTCTTACTTCTTCTTCTTTGCCACTTTCTTCTTCGTTGCCTTCTTTGTGGCTTTCTTCTTCGTCGCCTTCTTCACAGCCTTCTTCGTGGCTTTCTTGGCGACCTTCTTCTTTGCCGCTTTCTTCTTGGCCATACCTTTTCTCCTTCAAGCTGACCACTAATCAATGCTTTCTGTATTCACTTTACTCGATAACAGGGACTACGCATGTTATCGACAACGCCGAAGCCATTATCGAAAATGATAATAGCATCTGTTATGTTCTGTATCGTCCATTTATTCCGAAATACTTCATAAAAATTTTCTCGAGAGACATCGCATTCGATGCGAGCGATGCGTAGAACACTTCGCCTCGACTCTCTTCCGAGCTCATGTGCATGGGGCTCACGATGTCACACTATGACCTTCTCGCTTCATGCATCGCTTTAACTGAAACCCCTTGGAAACATGCATTCAACAGCGCACTTCGCGATTCGACAGAGGTCACGGCCTCTTCGTCAGTCACGTCGTTGCGATGGAGAACTGTGGCAGGAGAAGTCCCTTGACTTTCCTGCAACGACCGGGTTTGCTACGTGGGTGTTGAAATGAGATTTTCTTGCACGCCGTGATCCGTATCGGCAAAAAGATCGCACAACTTCATTGTTAGTTGTTTATGGCAAAACGGAAGATTGCACTGTTTGGCGGCACGTTTGATCCGATCCACCTCGGGCATACGCGCGTCGCTGAAGCCGCCGCGAGGCAGATCGAAGCGGAGAACGTCGTCTTCATCCCGGCGAAGTGCTCGCCGCTGAAAGGGTTTTTCCCCAACGCGACGGACGACGACCGACTGCGTATGATCGAACTGGCCACGCGGAGCAACGAACGGTTTTCCGTCAGCGACTGCGAGCTGCGCCGACCGGCGCCGAGCTATACGCTCGACACCGTCAAGCACTTTCAGAAGGAATGCGGCGACGATGCATCGATCTATTGGTTGATTGGCGCCGACAGCGTAGACGATCTGATCTTATGGCACCGCATCGAAGAGCTGATCGACATCTGCTATCTGGCGGTAATGGTCCGCGGGGGGTATGCGGCCCCGTCGTTCGACAGACACCTGCACGCCCTGGGGCGTGACCGGGTGGAGAAGCTGCGAAGAAACGTGATCGAAACCCCCTCCATCGACCTGAGCAGCACACACGTTCGCCATTGCCTGGCGGCTGGCGAAGACGTTCGCGATATGCTCTGCCCGGACGTGCTGGACTACATCCGCCGGCACGGCCTTTACCGGCGCAACTGACGCACCTGTGCGGCCAGCCAATCGTACCACGCCTGCATACCGTCGCCCGTCTTCGCAGAGACAGGGAAGATCTCGATACCTTTATTCAGCCGCCGCGCATCGGCCTTGACCTTGTCGAGGTCGAAGTCCACGAGCGAACCGCTGAGCAGATCGATCTTGTTGATCAGCAGCGCTTTCGACTTGGCGAAGATGCCGGGATACTTGACGGGCTTGTCGTCGCCTTCGGCCACGGAGAGCACGACAATCTTCCCAGTTTCACCCAGCTCGAACGCCGATGGACACACCAGGTTGCCGACGTTCTCAATCACGACCGCATCGAGGGCGTCGAGAGGCAGCTTCCCCAGGGCCTCGTGCACCTGCCGGGCCGAAAGGTGGCATGCCCCTTCCGTGTTGATTTGAATGGCGGGCGCCTGCGTCGCGCGGATGCGTTCGGCGTCGATGTCCGTTTGAATGTCGCCTTCGATCACCCCGATCCGAACCTCGTTCTTCAGATCGGTGATCGTCCGCACGAGAATCGTCGTCTTGCCCGAGCCCGGAGAGGAGATCATGTTCAAACATAACTGCTTGCGTTGCGCCAGCAGCTCGATGTTCTTCATCGCATACTGGTCGTTGGCGCTGAGGATGCGCGTGCCGACGTTCACCTTCTCCATCGCTTACTCCTTCTCAAACTCAATCTCGTCCAACACCAAAGGGGCATCGGGAAGCAATTCAAAGTCGTCGCCGGCGCAGCGCGGACACCGCGCATCCGACAAATCCACTGCAAACGCGTTCTCGCACGCCCGGCATTTCGCCTGTAGTGGCTTGTGCTCGATCTCCAATACCATGCCCTCGCACGGCGTGCCCTCGGCGATCGCCTCGAACGCGAAGCGAAGCACCTCATCGTTGACCGCGTTGAGCCGGCCGCAACTCATCTTCGCGCGGACCGGCCGGCCGCCCTGCTTGTCCGCCTCCTGAAGAATCGCCTCGATCAGACCCTGCGCCACCGCCGTCTCGTGCATCAGCAGATCCTCGGCAATTCGCGCCCGTAGGGCATCTGCACGATCCGTTTGCCGCCGATCTTCGTGCGTAGTTCGACGAGCGGCACACCTTGCGATGCGACCACCTCGCCGATCAAGGCGGCGTCGCGACCCAACGGATGGGAGCGACAAACGCTCAGGCACGCATCCGCCGTCTCCGGCGATACAACTGCCACGAACTTGCCCTCGTTGGCGATGTTCAGAACGTCGAATCCGAGCATATCGGCGGCCGCCTGAACGGACGGCTTGATAGGGATGTCGGCGTCGCGAATCTCGATGCCGAAGTCGGCGCCTTCGACCATCTCGTTGAGCACGGCGGCCAGCCCTCCGCGCGTTGCATCCCGCATGAACTTGACGCCGCCGGCCTGCTCGAACAGCCGGCACGTCAGGTCAGCCAAGGCGGCGCAGTCGCTGACCAACTGCGACTCGAATCGAATCCCCTCTCTCTGCGAGATGATCGTCATCCCGTGATCGCCGATCGTGCCGTTGATGAGGATCTTGTCGCCGACCGCGATTCGGTCCAGTCCGGGATTCACGCCCGGCAGCCGAATGCCGATCCCAGCCGTGTTGATGAAAACCCCGTCGGCCGAGCCACGCTCCACGGTCTTGGTATCGCCGGTCACAATCGAAACGCGATTCTCTCGCGCTGTCCGGCCGATGCTCTGGAGAATTCTCTCCAGCAGTCCCATCTCAAAGCCCTCTTCGACGATCAGCGACAACGTAAGGGCCACCGGTCTCGACCCAGCCACCGCCAGATCGTTGATCGTCCCACAGACCGCCAGCTTGCCGATGTCGCCGCCGTGGAAGAACAGCGGTTTGACCACGTAGCTGTCAGTCGTCAGACAAATCGACGTCGATGCCAGCTCCAGACAGGCCGAATCGCCGAGCGACGACAACGCCTCGTTCTTCAAGTTGGGCAGAATCAGTTCGCGAATGAGCTGACTGGTCAGTTGCCCCCCGCCGCCATGCGCGAGCAGGACTCTCTGCGGTTCATCGTGTGCCATCGCCGGCCCTAATCCCTTCTCCCGTATTTGTACCATGCGGCACAGGTGCCCTCCGAACTGACCATGCAGGGTCCGACGGGCTTGTGCGGCGTGCACTGCGAGCCGAACAGCGCGCACTGCATCGGTTCGATCCGCCCGCACAGGACCTCGCCGCATCGACATCCGCTGAGGTCTTCGCCCGGCTCATCGGTCAAACCGAATCGCTCGAACCCATCGAACTCCCTATACTTCGGCTTCAACACCAGCGTGCTCTTCTCTATCTTCCCAAGGCCGCGCCAGTATCCGTCGGCGGCTTCGAAACACTCGGCAATGATCCGCTGGGCGGCTGTGTTGCCCTGCTCGGTGACGACCGCGCCGTAGATTGACTTGAGCTGCGGCTTGCCATTGGAGAGCTGACGGCAGATCTCCGCCAGACCTTCGATGATCTGCAGTGGCTCGAAGCCGGCGACGACACAGGGCCGACCGAAGTCGTTGACGATCTCGGCGAACGCGCCGGCCCCGATGATCACGCTGACGTGCCCCGGACAGAGAAAACCGTCGACGCGGTCGTTCATCCCGCCGAGCAGCGCGCGCATCGCAGGGAGGATGAGCTTGTGGCCGCTGAGGATGCAGAAGTTCTCGATTCCCTCTTCGGCCGCCTCCTTCACGACCACGGCGGTGGCCGGCGCGGTCGTCTCGAACCCGACCGCCACGAACACCACGGTCTTGTGCGTGTTGTCTCGGGCCAGTTGCAGCGCATCTTCGCTGCTAAGAACGATCCGGACATCGGCGCGGGCGGCGCGGGTCTCCAGCGATCCGGTCTTGCCCGGCACACGAATCATGTCGCCGTAGGTGGCGATGATGCAGTCGTCGCGATTCGTCAACTCCAGAACGGCATCGATATAGCCCTGGTCGGTCACGCAAACGGGGCAGCCGGGCCCCGACAAGAGCTTGAGCCCCCTCGGCAGCGTGGACCGGATGCCGCTGCGAAAGATCGCCACTGTGTGCGTGCCGCACACTTCCATAACGGTGATCGGCCGGCCCAGCGTTTGGCACGCCTCGTCGATCTGCTGCTGCGCTTTGGCGATCCTGTCGAACATATGGCCCTATCCCGAGACCCGATTCTGCGTCTTCTCGAAGTTCTCAATCTCGGCGAACAGCTCCCACGTCTTTTTGGCCTCTTCCTCATCGACCCGCGCGATCGCAAAACCCGCGTGGACAAGCACAACGTCGCCCAGCTTCGCGTCAGGCAGCAACGTCGTCTTGGCCGCAAAGCGATTGCCCATCGCATCGACCGTCGCGCGATCCTCATCCAACTCCACAATTCTCGCCGGTATGGCTAAACACATCTGTCGTCACTCGTCTTCAGTGAGCTACGGTTCAATCTCAGAAGCCCCCCCCTGTGAGGCTCCAAACACGAAAATCATGGTATCCGTCCCTTCGCCGCCCGTCAACCGAGTCTTGACAGCGGTACGGGAACCTCGTACGCTCGGTCATCGATGCTGATTCTGGGATGGTCGAGTTTGCAGGGTAGTACTGCGTATGACGATGAGACAAATCCTACAGGCCAAACGTGAGGAGATCCTCGATATTGCCGCACGACACGGCGCGCGCAACGTCCGACTGTTTGGTTCCGTCGCTCGCGAAGAGGACCGGCCGGACAGCGACGTAGATCTCCTGGTCGATACCGGCCCGACCACCAGTTCCTGGTTTCCGGCCGGACTCATCCTCGACCTCGAGCGAATCCTCGGGCGACGGGTCGAGATCGTCACGGAAAAGGGACTGAATCCCCACCTGCGAGATCATGTGCTTGGCGAGGCGGTACCCCTATGAAGGACGACCGCGTCTATCTCCGCCACATCCTTGATTGCATCAGCCGCATCGAGGAGGATACTCGCGGCGGGAAGGAGCGGTTTCTGTCCTCACATACGCTCCAAGATGCCGTGCTGAGGAATCTACAAACGCTGGCGGAATCGACGCAGCGACTCTCTGAGGGCGCCAAGGCACGCCACCCCAGAATCGAATGGCATCGTATCGCGGCGTTCCGAAATGTGCTCGTCCACGACTACCTTGGTGTCGATTTGGACAGGATATGGGAGATCGTTTGCCGAGACATCCCTGAACTGAACGAGGCCATTTCGCAGATGTTGGCCGGCAACCGATGATCTTCCTTCTCATGAATTCCCGCACTGCACGCCCGCAACTCCTACGCTGTCCTTCCAATAACGGACGCTGCGATGGCGGCCTGGCCGAGGGCGATGCCGCCATCGTTGGCTGGGACATCCCGGTTGCATAATACCGCAAAGCCGGCCTGTTTGAAACGGCGAATCAGGCGATTGGCCAGATAGCGGTTGCAGAAGACGCCCCCGCTGAACGCGACGACGTCCAGATGGGTCTTCCGTCGGGCCGCCTGCGCCACAGCCAGCAGGGCTTCTACGAGCGTGTTGTGGAACTTCGCCGAGACGCTGCCCTTATCGGCGTCCTGCCGAGCCTCTTCCACGATGTGTCGGATCGTCGTACGCAGGTCGATCCTGACCGGTTCACCTTCGATCAGATCGAACGGATAGCACACGTCGACGTGCGAATCGGCGACCGATTCGAGCGCCATAGGCAGTTGGGCATCGAAGTGATTGTATGTACCCAGGCTGAGAACGGCAGCGACGGCATCGAAGACGCGGCCCAGACTCGACGTGCTGACCGTATTGACGCCCTTCTCGATCTGCTCAAAGATCATATCGAGCCTTGCCCGCTCCGGCTCGATCCGTTCGAGCAGCCAGGCGAAGTCGCCGACGCAGAAGTCGTCGCCGTACGCTTGTCGGAGCAGGCTCAGGAGAGGTCGAATCGCCTCCTTGCTCGCACAATCGGCGCCCGCCAGCGGGTAATAGTCGAGATGGCCGAACCGCTCGAACTGCGTCAGCGAAGCGATCATGCACTCACAACCCCAGATAGCGCCGTCGGTGCCATAGCCGGTTCCGTCGCACACGATGCCGATGACCGGCCCGGCGTGTCCGTGCTCGACCAGCACCGAGGCGATGTGGGCCCAGTGGTGCTGGATCGGGATGACCTTCACGCCGGAAAGCGACCGGGCAAAGTGGGTGGAAAGGTAGCCGGGGTGAAGATCGCAGGCAACGACCTCCGGCTGCACCTCGAAAAGTCCGCGCAGGTGCTCGATGGAACCAATGTAGTGACGATAGACCTCGGCGTCTTCGAGGTCGCCGATGTGCTCGCTGAGGATGAGCTGGTTCTGCTTGACCAGGCAGAACGTATTCTTCAGATCGGCGCCAACGGCGACGATGTCCGGCCCCGCGCTGCGATCGATCAGGATCGGCGTCGGCACATACCCCCTGGCGCGGCGTAGCGGCACCGGCTCGTCGTCGATCAGGTGGATGATGGAATCGTCCACCTGCCGATAGATCTGCCGGTCATGCATGACAAACGCATCGGCCACCTCGCCCAGTCGGCGCAGCGCGACGTCGTTCTTGCAGATCAGCGGCTCGTCCGAGAGGTTCGCACTGGTCATCACGAGGACGTCGAGCCCCTCGGCAAAGAGCAATGCGTGCAGCGGCGCGTAGCAAAGCATGAAGCCGAACGTGCCGACCCCTTCGGCCACGGACGGCGCAATCGACGTGCCCGGTCGCTTCGGCAGCAGCACAATCGGGGCAACCGGACTTCTGAGGACCTCTTCGGCCGCACCATCGACGACGGCGTATTTGCGGATCGCATCGACCGAAGCGGCCATCATGGCAAAGGGTTTGTGGTCGCGACGTTTGCGCTGCCTCAGTCGGACCACTGCCTGCTCGTTCAGCGCATCGACGGCCAGGTGAAATCCGCCGACGCCCTTGATGGCGAGGATTTGCCCTTCGCGCAGCAGCCGGGCCGCCTCGGACAGCACACCGTCGGTCCCGGTTTGCAGGATCGTGCCGTCGGGGCCCAGCAACTGGATGCTCGGCCCACACGCCGGACATGCAACGGGTTGAGCGTGAAACCGCCGGTCGCAGATGTCGCCGTACTGGGCCGCGCACCGATCGCACATCGGGAAGACCGCCATCGTCGTATTCGGGCGATCGTATGGAATGGTCCTGAGGATGGAGTATCGAGGCCCGCAGTTGGTGCAGTTGATGAAGGGATAACGATAACGGAAGTCGCTCGGGTCGCCCAATTCCGCCAGGCAATCGCGGCAGGTGGCTATATCGGCGGTCACCTGCGACAGGGCCGTCCCAGCCGAATCGCTCCGGCCGATGTCAAAGACCTCCTGCCCATCGACCGGCTCGACATCTATTCTTATGCACGACTGAATCGAGGCCAATGGCGGCTTGTCCGGCTCGGATTGCAGGCGACGGAGAAACTCGTCGATGCGGTCTTCCCGGCCCTGAAGCTCTACCGTGACCCCTTGCGTGTCGTTGTAGACCGTGCCCGCCAGGCCCAGCTCCCTCGCCAGCCTGTAGACAGCGGGCCGAAAGCCCACACCCTGGACCCGGCCGGTGATCCGTATGCGTTCTCGCTTGACCAAAACGAGCGATCCTCATCTATTCTACTGGACGGGGCCGAATCAGGGTCCGAGAATCCCCCGGGCCATCGGCAGCCGTCGGCCCCCAGAGTCTATTTGCAGCCGGCCCCGCTGCAAGGGCAAAATATGCGCGAAAAATCGCTTGCCTGGCCGTAGCAGGTGTGCTAACATACTGCCAAACGGGGCCATAGCTCAGTTGGGAGAGCGCTTGCATGGCATGCAAGAGGTCGTGGGTTCGACTCCCATTGGCTCCATTTCCCGTGTTCTGCCCGCTTTTTCCGTCCGCCTGTCATCCGTGGTCACATGTCTGCCGAGGCAGCAAATGCGCCTGAACGGCCAATTCCGGCTTGAACTGCTCAGGCTTGGTTCGTATGCTTGCTGAAAAATGGACGGACTGACTCAGAAGGAGCACTCCTATGACCGCCAAGCAAGACCGAACGCCCGCTCGACAGACTCTCCTTCGAACACTTGCTGTGGTCATGGTCGGTGCCATATGCTCGACCGGCTGCGCCTCGCAGGCGGGCAAGTCCGCCGAAGGCCGCTGGATTTCGCTGTTCAACGGTAAAGACCTCAAGGGTTGGCACCCCAAGATCACCGGCTACGACCTCGACGACAACTTCGGCAACACATTCCGCGTCGAAGATGGGCTCCTGAAGGTCCGGTACGACCAGTATGAGAAGTTCGACGGCAAGTTCGGGCACTTGTTCTACGAGACGCCCTTTTCTCACTATCGCATGCGCGTGGAATACCGCTTTGTGGGCGAGCAAACGCCGGGCGGCCCCGGCTGGGCCTTCCGCAACAGCGGCATCATGTTCCACTGCCAGTCGCCCAAGAGCATGCGAAAGGACCAGGATTTTCCCGTCTCGATCGAGGCCCAGATCCTCGGCGGCAACGGCACGGACAACCGCTCGACCGCCAACGTATGCACGCCGGGAACGCACATTGTCATGAACGATCGACTCATCACGCAGCACTGTATCAACTCGAAATCAGAAACGTATCATGGCGACCAGTGGGTGACGATGGAGATTGAGGTCCACGGAAACGGGAAGATCAGGCAACTCGTCAACGGCGAGGTTGTGCTCGAATACGAGCGGCCCCAACTCGACGACGGCGATGCGGACGCCAAGAAGCTGATCAAGGATGGCAACACGACGCTTGGCGCGGGTTATGTCGCCCTGCAGGCCGAAAGCCACCCCCTGGAGTTTCGCAAGGTCGAGTTGATGCCCCTGGAAGAATGACAGATGCAAGGAATCACCAGTTCAGCCCCGCCGCTCCATGCGTATGGGGTTACCGCGCGTTGGCCACTGTATCGGGCCCGCTCATGGATCGAAACGCATCGACGATCCTCAGTTCAGCGTGCACGCCTTCATCCTGCCGGCCGAAAGAATACGTAAAGGGCCACACCTCGCCGGGCACAATGTTGCTGCCGCCGGCCGGGCAGAAATGCCCCACCGAGAGCAGTCGTCCCTCAGCATCCCGCAAAGCGGCCTGCAACTCGACGCCTCGCGTGGCGTGGCCTACGTTCTCCACCTCACCGACGGCGTGGACCCTGCCGTGTTCGTCACGAATCACACGAAAATCACGGATGGCGAACCCACATCGCACCAATGGCAGACACGAAGCGGCCTGGTCCGCCGCCCCGACAACCGACCCGTCGCCTATCTCGCGCGTCTCGTCGGCCGTTCCCTCCGGCGCGACGGAGCATCCCAGCGTGAGGCTTGCCAAACCGATGAGAAACAGCCCCATGTCGATCGCTTTCATCACCCGATCCTTTCCTCAAACGCCGCCTCAGGCTGAGCCTGTCAGGCAGCCGGAGAACACTCTATTTGCTTGCCACAAATGGAATTATCGCATTTATGGGACCTCCTGTCAACAGACTCGACGCCCTCGGGGCAGACAGGTCCGACACTTGATGCTCCAAACGGGAGGGCAAAGGTGCATCAGGCAGCAACGCTGAGAGGCCCGCACGCGGCAGGCGGATGGTCGCCTCAGTACCTGCGGGGATAGCAGGATGATAAAGGGAGGAGCACCGCCGTGGCAGGGCTTCAGATGGGTTAGGCGCCCCTTGAAGCCCAAAGGGGGTATTGGCGGTGCTCCGAGTGGCAGTTGCTTGTCGCCAGTATGCTCTTGAGGCGTACGGCGAACCATGAATGTGGATGCCATTTTCTCAAGAACCGCACTTTTTTTCGGCGGCGAGGTCGGCGCCGACCGAGACCTCCGGGCCGATACACTGGTCAGAATAAGAGAACTGCGGCATCTGGCGAAACACTCGGGCGACCGAGGCGGGTGACTTTGCACAGCTTGTGCCGACCGGTGAACCAGGCTCGGAACAACCCAACGCCTCTGTGTCTTGCTCGCCGCAAAGAGACGCGTTGTGACGTGTGAAATCCGCTCAAGAAAATGCTGCCGTCTGACCGATGGTGGATGATGTACAAGTTCAAAACGGTGGCTCGAAGCTGAAGACCAGCAAGGTCCTCTTAGCCAAAACCGGCGTCGCCAGTTCGATCTTGGACGTATACCAGGTCCGGCACAGGACGACGCGCGGGGACGCTAGGAACAAAAGGAGAGAGCCACGAATAATTCAGTCGGGCCCCTGTGTTAGCAGCAGGCGGGTATTCCGTGCGACTTCATAAAAGCACGAGCAAATACCTTCGCATCCTCCTGCCACAGGGGCCTTCTTCT
>JAAYBA010000041.1 GCA_012719085.1 Planctomycetota bacterium | reverse complement strand
GAGGGTCTTTCAACTCAAGGCTGATAGACGATCACCAACTCCACCGCCTTGGCAGGGTCGCCTTCGTAGGCCCAGAACAACCGGTCGATGCCACTGAAATCCTGTGCAACATACGCAATCACAAGCGCATTGCCCGGCGCCCACCCGGGCCGATCGACGACCTCCTGGATCAGCGAACTGATATCGGGGCTATCATACCACCCGTGGGCCACCCACGGCGTGCTGTCCCAGCTCCAATCCTGGGCCGCCTGGGTCAGCGTCAGCGCATTGATGCGTCGCGAACTGCTGAAGGGGCCAGGGTTGTCTGCCGCTTCCGCTCGAAGGCGGGCTGTAACCCGTCCTGTGAGTCCGCCCGGGTACGCACAAATCCTCAGCGTAGCACTCAGAATGCTGGCGCCTTGAGGAATATCGAGGCCACAGAAACGCATGGCGGGCATGAATTCACCTAATGCCAGCGCACGGTCGCTCAAATCCTGATACGCGCTCCACTGGCTGCCGTACGCATCATCGTCACCGGCGCCGACCTTGTAGACGGATGTCATCTGGCTTACAACCGAAATGCACACCATCGCCACGTTCGAGTGTCCGCCGAATGGCGCAACACCCCCATCGTCAGCCCGGAACGTGAAGCTGTCGTCTCCGAGCCAGGTTTCGTTCGGCCGATAGATGACCTGATTGACTCCTTGGGTCAGCATCGCGGGAGCCGTCGTGATAGGCGAGCCGCCGAGACGCTCCAGCCTGCCGTGTTGAGGCAAAGACATAATGGTATATGTGAGTTGCCCCGGTGGATTGGGCGAACCGTCATCGACAGCGACGAGCGTTACGGTCACAGCGGAACCCACACCCGTGCTGATGGCCCCATTCTGGGCAATCGGCGGGCCGGCCTGCACAGATTCGAGTTGAAACGTTCCCATACCCGAGACACGTTTGACCACCAGCAGAGCGGTGGTGTCGGTCTGTGGGGTGTAGCTGATCGACTCGGCGGCGCCCGCCTGGTCCGTCGTGCTCGACGCCAGAATGACAGGGGTCCCTGCACTGCTCGGCGTCATGCTGTAGAGATACAGGTCGAAATCGGCCCCAGCCGGATTGCTCAACGACACATCAATACCGCATCCCGCCGTGAGGCTGACCGTACTGGCCCAGGCCCGCCGCCCTGCCACCCCGCCGCCCAATTCCACGCTGACTGACGATCCGGGCGCGTAGGCAGAACCGACGGCCTCAATCGCCGCATCGGCATTGATCAGGCCATAACCTTCATAGCGATCCTTCCCGACCGCAAAACCGTCCGGACCATCGGCATCGCGCTCCAGCGTGGGGTTGCGATCGCCCCCCTGTCGAGCAGCATTGGTCTCGGTCGCGGTGGCGCACAGCAGCATTTTCACCAGCCGAGGATGCCGGTCCGATGTGAAATCCCACTCGATTCCCGTCCGCTCCAGAGCCTCAATCACAAGGGCGGCACAACCTGCAACAAATGGACTTGAGAAGGATGTGCCGGTCCCACTGCTGTAGTCGTCGGGGACCTTGTCGAGGTTGTTCAACCCATCGCACGTTCCGCTATCGATGGACATGATGGTCGTGTAGTAGAAATCACCTCCCGGGGCGATGAGATCGGGCTTGAAGTCTTCTGATGCGTACTGGCGCGGACTGAGGAATCCGTATTCGGAGTAATCCGCCAGGCGATTCTCGTCGTTGGACGCCCCTACAGTGATGGCCAAGGCCGCCCGAGCCGGATCGGCCATCTGACGCAGGAGTTCGATCGACTCATTGGCGCTGTTTCCGGCGGCGGCGACGACAATCACACCACTGCGAACCGCCGACATGACCTTGTCGCGAAGAGAAACGCTTTCGATGGGATACCCCCAGTCATCTGTGAGGCCGCCGCTGATGTTGACCACTTTGATCTTGCGAGCAACGCGATGAACCACCATCCTGTCAATCCCCATCGCGAACCCGTCATCGGACACCGTTCCGGCCCGTGTGGCAATCTTGATCGCCGCATAGTTGCAGCCCGGGGCAACACCACTGAACTTGTTGAAGCCATCGGCCAGACCGGGATAAGCGGTCACCGACGTCGTGACAACCACGGCGTCCAAGACCGAATCGTTGTAGTTGGCCAATACGGGCGAGTACATCTTCTGGGCGGTCGCATAGAACGTGTTGGTCAACGAAATTCCGGAATAGCCTTCCCGCCCGCTTCCGATCCATTCGAGATCCTGCATTTCGGCATTGCCTCTCTGCCAGGACACATGATCCAGCCAGGCGATCGCGCCGCTCCACCACGCCCAGGAAGTCACCGTCACCGAACCGGCAGGCAGGGAAATCGGATCGACGAGATGGGCCCAACTCGGCCAGTCCTCGACATAGGTGTACCTCAACTCCGACCTGTCGGCCCCGGCGCTGTGGCCTGTTCCGACAGCCACGCCAGCCACGCAGCTTCCGTGCCCATAGTAATCAACGGGATCAGGCTCCGGCTCTCCACTGACGTCATCCCAGAAGACACAGCGTCCGGAGAGATCGGCGTGCGCACTGTCGATGCCGGTGTCGATGAAGCCAATGGTCGTATTCGAATCGCCCCGGAATCCCGCCACATGGCCGGCAAACCCCGGCTGCCAGAGCGGACGAACACGGCCGAGTTGTGAAGCAAGGTCCATATACAACTGGACCGGCCTGGCCGCCGGAGTCACCAGAACCAACGTCGGCCCCATAACAGCGGGCAACGTCTCAACCCGACCCAGCGCAATGCGTCCGTTCCATCCATAGGAGACAGCTTGGTACAGGTAGCGGATCTGACCACCGATGGCAAGAAACGCGTCGATCTGCTCCTGTGTCACCGGCTCGTCAAAGACCAACTCGACATCGACCAGTCTCTCGTTCGCCAGTTCCACACCGAGCGACTTGCCCGCCTGATACAGTGAGGAAGGTCCCGTCGACAACTCGATACGGCCCTCCAACTCATCGTCGATACGATTGCCATCCAAATCGCTCGGATAGGCTCCACTGATCACCGGCGGCACATCAGGCCGTGGAGGCGGCGTCAGAGACTGCCCCCCTGCCATCTGCGCCACCACGTCGAGGAACAGCCCCAAGCACACCATGACGCACAAAGGCCGATAGAAACGACTCACACACCTATGTGACGTGCTGTCTGTAGACCGATTCTCGCCTGACCTGGACAAACTCATACTCCCTCCTTTGCACGATGAAACAGAATGGATGCAATACCGTACCAAATCCCGGACCATCTCCGAACACGGAACCCGTTGACCCGGAATGCGGCGTCCTCGCCACGGACGCCCCCGTTCTCACGCTTCCTTTCACAAGTACAAACGCCGTGACACAGATCGCCCACGGCCCTCCCTACTATACTACGTTTTTTGCCCCTCCAGGTCAACCCGAATTGTGCCTGCGTCAGGGGCACATCTCCCGTTTGCAGCAAAGGTGTCGCTCTGGAATGGGCACGCTACCACGATGCTCCGATCTACTGGGGCAGGACAGCCACAGGCTCGGTCTGTGTGGAATAGAGATCGAACGGGCCGAAGCCGGAAACCCGTTTGACTACCAGCAGTACAGATACATCGGAGCCGGACGTGTAGGTGAGTGATTCACCGGTGCCGGCTCCCGGATTCGCGCTGGAAGCCAGCAGGACCGGGGTCCCCGAGGCGCTGGGAGCCATACGGTAAAGATAAAGATCGAAATCTCCGTCGGCCGGGTTGTCCACGGTCACGTCCAAGGCGGTCCCGGCGGCCAGATGGACCGTCCGAGCCCAGACTCGACGATCGCCGGGGCCCGATCCCATTTCCTCACGGATCGAGGTCCCGGGGATATAGGTCAGGCTAAGGGCCTCGACCGCCGCCTCCGCATTGATCAGGCCGTACCCTTCAAAGCGGTCTTTGCCGACCGGGAACCCGTCGGGACCGCCAGAGGCCCGCTGCAACGTCGGGTTCGATTGCCCGTTTTCACGCGGCGCATTTGTCTCGGAGGCCGTCGCACACAGGAGCATCTTCACCTGCCTGGGATGGCGGTCGGAGTGAAAGTCCCACCGAGTCCCCTGGCGCTCCATGGCCTCGATGATCAGGGCCGCGCAGCCCGCAACGTACGGGCTGGAAAAGGACGTGCCTTCCAACGCCGTATAGTCGTCGGGCTCGATATCCGGGCCGAGTCCACCATCCGTCGAGCCGCTGTCGACGGACATGATGCCGGTGTGGTAGTACGAACCCCCCGGCGCGATGAGATCGGGCTTGAAATCCTCGGCCGTATACGTCCGCGGATTGGCGAACCCGTACGTGGCGTATTCGGTCAGGGCATTGTCGTCGTTGGATGCGCCGACGGTGATGGCCAGAGCGGTCCGGGCCGGGTCAGACATCCGCCGCGTCTGTTCATAGGGATCGGCGGCGCTGTTTCCCGCCGCGGCCACAACAATCACACCGCTGCGAACCGCCGAGGAGACCTTGTCCCGCAAAGAGACGCTCTGAGCGGGCAATCCCCAGCTATCGACCAGTCCGGCGCTGACGTTGATGATCTTGATGTTCTTCTCGCTGCGGCGCGCCACCAGATCGTCGATCGCCGTGTCAACACCATCCTCGAACGTTGTCCCGCTGCGCATGGCAAACTTGACGGCGGCAAACATGCAGCCCGGCGCAACCCCGGAAAACGTATTGAACCCGTCACCCACCGCTGGATATGGCGATACGCGACTGACGACGGAGACGTTGTAGAGGTAGCGGTCGTCGTAGTCGGCCAGAATCGGAGCGAACAGGTACTCCGGGTCGGCCTCGAACGTGTGGGTGATGGTCAGCCCGCTGGGCCCTTCCGCCCCGGTCCCGATCCACTGCGGACCGTCGACCAGGGTCCCCTTGCGCCAGCGGATGAGGTCCAGCCAGGCGCTCGGCCCGTCCCACCGGGCCGAGGAGGTCACGGTGACCGGCCCGGCCGGCAGATGGATCGGCTCGACAACGTGAAGCCAACTGAACGCGTCCACCGAATAGGTATAACGCAACTCGAATGGCTCGGCGCCGCCACTGTCGCCCGTACCCACGGCCACCCCCGCGACGAGGCTGCCGTGTCCG
>JAAYBA010000309.1 GCA_012719085.1 Planctomycetota bacterium | reverse complement strand
CCGGAAGGAATGAACACCGGCCGTCGTAGGGGCGAATAATCATTCGCCCGTACATGAGAATGGAACCAGGCTCAGGAGATGTGCCATGAACAAGAGGATCGTGTGTCTGCTGTCGGTTTCGGTTCTGGGTGTGTGCACGTCCTGCAAAGAGAAGACGGCGGAGACAACCGGGGCACCTGTCGCCGAGGCTGAGACGGCGCCCCCGGCGGCAATCGGACCGATCCATCAGTTCGAGTTGAACGACATCGACGGCGTGCCTGTGAAGCTGGGTGCTTACAGCGGCAAGGTCCTGCTGCTGGTCAACGTCGCCAGTAAGTGTGGCTACACGCCTCAGTACGCAGGTCTGGAACAGCTCTACCAGAGGTATCGGGCCGACGGGCTGGTTGTGCTGGGCTTTCCCGCCAACAACTTCGGCTCGCAGGAGCCGGGCACCGAAGAACAGATCAAAGACTTCTGCACCATGAACTACAACGTCACCTTCCCCATGTTTGCCAAGATCTCCGTCCGGGGCGACGACATCCACCCCCTCTATAAGTTCCTCACGGAGGCGGTCCCGACGCACACCGGCTCGCCCGGACCAGTCACGTGGAACTTCAACAAGTTCCTGATCGGTCGCGACGGCAGCGTGATCGGCCGCTACGACTCCAAGGTTGAGCCGCTCGGCCCGGAACTGACAGGTGAAATCGAGAAGGCCCTCGCACAGGCGAGCTGACAGAAGTGAATCGCACGGTCGCAGGTCTAATCCCGGCCGTAGGCAAGGAGGACCGTCAGAAGCACCGCGACTTGCAGGATGACCAGCACGAGATTCATAGCCATGTCCTTGATTGGAGATCTTCAGTCATAGCTATAAGGCACGTCCTACCGTTGAAAGTAACACTTGCGAAAAAATTGATGCGCTACTCTTCAAGCAGTTTTACGATCCACTCTCGCAGGTTGTTCTCCTTCGGCGTCAGATAGCGAACGATGCCCTTCTTGTCGACCAGGAACGACGCCGGTCGCTCGTGAACCTGATACAGCCAATGGGTCGCTCCGGCCGCCACGCCGGGAGGCCGCCCTGGCGGCATCAGGTCGGCCACCAGCGCCGGATCGGAGTCGAGAATGCCCGCGATGGGCGCCCCTTCAAAGACGCCTGTGATGTGGGCCGTAACGAGATCCTGCGCGACGCCCCCGCCGCCGGACAGATGATTGTAGACCGCGATAGCGAACAGCCCCTTCGAACCGAAGTCCGCCAAAAGGCGGCGGATCGTCGCCAGACCCGGATCGCCATCCATCCGGAAATCGCGAAACGTCAGAAGCACCACCCGGCCCCGGACCTCTTTGAGGGTGATTGGCACGTGATTGAACCACGTGTCGGCAAACAGCGGAGGGGCTTCCTGTCCGAGGGCGCCCCAACCCTGGGGGACGAGCTGGAAATCACAGGCATAATCATCGGCGACGGTCGTCCTCGACCACACGCCATACGTGGGGACGTCGACCGTGATCGTGATGGGTCGATCGGTCGGCATGTTCGTCAGCGTATAGTAGCCGTCCGCGTCGGTGACGAGGTTCTGGCTGGCCCGTCCCATTCCCACCCTGATGGCGCGATTGGCCACCGGCGAATCCTGCTCGTCCGTAATCCGCCCCCGAATGATGCCCGAGCCCGGCTGGCTGCCGGCCAGCACGATCTCGCCGGCGTCGGCGACATCGGCCGCCTTGAGATCGAACGACACGGATCGGCCGCTGAGCGTGCCAAGGAAGGCCATGGCTCTGACCCTTGGCCCCACCGAGACGCCCTGCAACTGGAAGTATCCGTCGTCGTCGGTGGTCGCGGCAATGAGCGGGTCTGGCAGCCCGGTCCAGCGGTTGTCGAGCATCAGGGTTTCCAGGCTCACGCGGGCGCCAGCCACAGGCTTGCGATCCACGCCAACCGCGCGACCGACAATCGTCGTGCCAGGCTCCAGAATAAGCGTCATTTCAGCATTCTGAGCATCCTTACGCCAGATGAACCTTCGGCCGAGCAGACCCGACGCGTCACAGGCGCTGCCAAGCAGACCGCCCGGAGGCTGGAACGTCGGCTCCGGGAAGGAGAACCGGTCCGCTGGTTCCACATTCGGATCGGCAACCGCTCCCTCCAGTGTGACGAACCCTGGCACGGGATGCCCCTCCAAGTCCACCAGGGCGATATCAACCAGGTCTGTCTCCGCCTGGCGTTGGGGCACCAGCAATTCCACGCTCACTGGCGGACCGGGTGCTTTGACGTTGATGAGTCTGGGCGAAACCTCGATCGACTGCCCCTGGTCCCGCGCGGGCGCGTAGACGCGGTACGAACCAGCCGCGACGCTGAATTCACAAGACCCCTGACCATCGGTCTTCCCGGTGGCGACAGCCGGCCCGCGCGTGGATTCCACAACCACCGAACAGGCTTGCACAGGCTGGAGATCCGGATCGCTTAGCACCCGGACGGTAACCGTTGTTTCCAGGCCGAGGACCAGAACAACCTCTTCCGACGCGGCCTTCGGGCTGACGTCCACAAGCATGCCGTGACAGAGAATCCGATGCGGATCGGGCGAATCTACTACGGTCACCGCGTAGAGACCCGCGTCCAGCCCGGCGCACTCGAAACCACCGGCGTCGTCGATCGCACAGGCCCGTTCGTACCCGGGCGCCTGGACACGAATGCGCAGCATCTCGATCACTTCCATGGTCTCGACATATGGCGTCCCATCCGGACGGAGCACTCTGCCTCGAATCGTGCCACCAGGCTCTGGAACCGCTCTGGCATGCGAGGTCGTGCGGACTGGTAGGATCGGGGCAGTATCCGCGACGGCGCGCTCCGTACCATTCGGCTCGCGAACGACCACCTGATTTGTGTCGGCAACACGCGCGACCGGCTCGGATGATTGCCCGTCCCGCCAGGTCGGTACATCCGGAGATGGGACACTGCATGGATCGATAGAGATGACGGCAGGATCGGACTGCGTCGGCCGCCGAATTCCCCTGGACGAACGGAGAGCAAATATGCCGGCAACAACTGCGACCAGGACTACCGCTGCGAGGCCAAGTGAGATTCTCTGCCACCTGTTCACCGATTGCCCTCAACATCCACTGCCCCAGCTTTCGGTTTAGCCGCTACGCCGAGGCGGGCCAAATCAGAAGTCGCTTGAACGATCAACGCCTTCCCTATAGTATCACACTCCGACAGCGTTGTCACCGGCGTGCCGGCAACGGCACCGGAAACCGACGCCCACAAGCCACAGAGCGGCCAAACGTGAGCGCAAGGATCGAGCACAAATCGAGTCGTCCCCGGCGGGATCGCCTGTACGAGATCATCTTCGAGGCGGACACCCCTGCCGGCAAGTGGTTCGACCTCATGCTGATCGTGCTGGTGCTGCTCAGCGTCCTGACCGTCATGCTCGACAGCGTCGCCTCCATCCACGCCCAACACGGACGCGGGCTCCTCGCACTCGAATGGTGTTTCACAATCCTGTTCACCATCGACTACATTCTGCGGCTGCTCTGCGTGGGCCGGCCCCTGCGCTACGCCGTCAGCTTCTTCGGTCTCGTAGATCTGCTGGCGATCATCCCGACGTATCTGAGCCCGCTGATCTACGCGAGCCGTTATCTGTCCGTCGTGCGCATCCTTCGTGTGCTGCGAATCTTCCGAATCCTCAAGCTCGGCAAGCACACGAAGGAGGCGGGCGTCCTTCGGGCGGCCCTCTATGCGAGCCGGCGAAGGATCGTCGTATTTCTCTGCTTCGTGCTGACGCTGGTCGTCATCATCGGCTCGCTGATGTACCTGATCGAAGGCCCGGCCAACAGCGGCTTCACCAGCATCCCGCAGAGCGTGTACTGGGCAATCGTGACGCTGACGACCGTCGGCTACGGCGACATCTCGCCCCAGACCCCGCTGGGCCAGTTCCTGGCGTCGATCGTCATGGTCCTGGGCTATTCGATCATCGCGGTCCCCACCGGCATCGTCACGGTCGAGTGGTCGCAGGCGACCATGCGAAAGCAGACCCCTGCCCGGACCTGCCCCACCTGCGGCGCCGGGGGCCACGACATCGACGCCCGGTACTGCAAATTCTGCGGCGCCGACCTCTGACGGCGTCCGGCAGGCGACGAACTCAAGCCGCAGCTCGAACCGCCCACAGGGGCGAATGAGTGCTCGCCCCCACACAAGAAGAAGGCCCCGAACATGCGACGGTTGTGCATGCACGGGGCCTGTGATTGCGCGCAAGTTTGGTTAGACTTTGGGATAGGTG
>JAAYBA010000308.1 GCA_012719085.1 Planctomycetota bacterium | reverse complement strand
TTCCTGAGCTACATACGTCATTCTCCCTGTGAAGACCCTGTCGGGCCGCTTTCCCGACTGGACAGGAGGTAGGACCCAAGCGGGTGTCCCTCGTCCAGTCGTTTCTCCTGCTCCAGTGTTTCCCTGGCGTTCTGAAGTCGTCCGTGGGCCTGTATCAGGCCGGCGGCTGGTTCCTGTGGCTGTGGTGCGGGAGCCGGCTCCGCAGGCTCCGAGGGCGGTGGAGCGGCCTCAGAAGGGGCCGGGTCGGCCTGGGGCCCGTTCTCGGTCGGCTTTTCTTCCTCATCCTGGATCTGCTGGCCCGTCTGCATTGCCTCCAATCGAGCCGCGGTCCTTTCAGCCTCTTCCGCTCGCATACGGGAGTCGCGGGCCCGAAAACGCCGTTCGCGCTGCGCCTCACGGGCCTCGATTCTACGTTCGTTGTCTTCCTCGCGGGCCTTGATTCCCAACGGATCTGTCACCGTCTCGTGGATGGCCTGCGTCATCGGCGAGGCATGCCGCTCTTTCAGCATCTCCATGACGTCCGCGTTGGGCTTGCCGCCCGTCGAGATCGTGGGCGTCAGGATGAAAATCACCTCGGTGGCGCGTTCCTCGAAATCCCGGCCGGAAAACAGCAGGTTCAGGCCGGGGATGTCCTTGAGGACCGGAACGCCACGAATCACGTCGCGCTTCTCGCTCTTGCGGATGCCGCCGATGATCAGGCTCTCGCCCACACGAATGCGGTTGTCTTTGTTGCTGATTGTCCGCTCGGTGACGATCGGCACCTGCTTGATGCCTTCCGGGGTCAGATACGCGGCGATCTGAGCGGTCGTCTGAAGGCCGATATAACCGTCGGCATACACGTGTGGCGTAATCTCGAGCTGGTCGACGATGTCGTAGTACTCCGTCTGCGTCCGGAGGACCGGAGTGCCTCCGAAACCGCCGCTCTGCACGGTCACCTGCTGAAGCGGCACGTGCTGACGGGACTGGATCTTGGCGGACTGGCCGTTGACGATCTCCAGCGTGGGGCTCATCAGGATCTTCAAATACCCTCGTGAGACGAGGATATCGACCAATGCCTGAAACTTGTGTCCGTCCACGCCGCGGTCGACGCCCAGTTTCAGGCCAAACTTCTCTCTGGCCGGATCACGAAGCGCTGCGCCGGGAAATGCGAGATTGTCGTTGGTGGGCTCACCACCCAGCTTGATCTGCTCGCCAAAGAGATTCTCGATCATCATGGAGGTTTCGCGATCGACGGTCAGATCCGCGTACATCTCGGAGACAAGGCAGTCGATCTTGACCTGAATCGGTGGAATGTCCGTCTCCCTGATGACCTCGAGGACGGCATCGATGTCCGATTCCAGGGGGCATCGCACGATGAGTTGGTTGGTGGCGGAATTGGCCGTGACCGTGTAGTCCTGGACGGTCGTGGATTGGCCTTTTTGATTGAACAGTTGCGTGGCGAACTGTTCGTGAATGATCTGCTTCATGTCGGTGGCGGTATGGTGCCGGCAGAAATAGACCAGCTTCCACTCCTCCGCCCCGCCGACGGTCTGTTTGAACTTCTTCGGGGGCGACTTGTAGATGGCCGGTGGCGCGATGTTGGGGTCGGCGATGGTCTCAATCCTGGCGATATCACGAAGGATATTCGTCGCTTCGATGGCCGTACCTCTTTCATCGGGCCAGTCGTGGCACCCGTGAAGAAGAACCGCTCCCCCAACGACAAAAGCCAGTAGCAGAATCCCTCCCCTCTGGCTGATCTGTCGTTTGTCATCAGTCATTCGCATGCTACCTGTCGTTTCTGTCTACCTACGACACAACATCCATGTTGTTCTACCTCGACCTCCTGCCGTACAGGTAGACGCCACCTGAGTGTATTCTATTGCCTCTTACGTTATCGTCAAGGGCAATTTGATTGGATTAACAAAAGTGGGCGTTTTGATCTTGCCCAGATTAAAAAGCAGTGGACGTTAGTCACTTCTTCGCGTATCACTGCGGCTCATGGCAAGAAGAAGACGCACAGACGTTACTGTTGGGTTCATAGCACTGGGCTGTCCGAAGAACGTGGTGGACAGCGAGAGGATGCTGGCGCACCTCGTGGAGGCGGGCTTTCTGATCGCCGCCGATCCCTCGCAGGCCGACGCGGTCATCATCAACACGTGCGGCTTCATCGAGCCGGCGAAGGCCGAGTCTCTCGACGCCGTAGCGCAGGCGGTGGCCGACAAACGCGAGGGCCGGGTCAGGAAGGTCATCGTCGCCGGCTGTCTGTCGCAGCGTCTGGGCGAGCAACTGCTCGAAGAGGCCGATGGCGTCGATGCCGTCGTCGGGCTCGAACACAGAGACGATATCGCCCGAATCGTTCGACAGACGTTGTCAGGCGGGACACCGACCGTCTACAGAGATCAGAGTTCCCGGGCCGTTGCCGACGATCGGGTTCGCCTGCGGATCGGGCCGGCCCATTCGGCCTATATTCGCATCAGCGAAGGCTGCGATCATCGCTGCTCGTTCTGCACCATTCCCGCCATTCGCGGGCCGTTTCGCAGCAAGCCGGTGGAGCTCGTTTTGGAGGAGGCAAGGGAACTGGTTTCCTCCGGGGCCGTGGAGCTGAACGTCATCGGACAGGACACGACGATCTACGGGCGCGATCTGAAGATGGCCGCCGGTCTGGCGCATCTGCTACCCGAGTTGCAGAAGATCGCGGGTCTTGCCTGGATTCGGCTGCTCTACGCCTATCCCAAGGGCATTACAGAAGAACTCGTCGATGCAATCGTTCGCTGCGACAAGGTCCTGCACTATCTGGACATCCCGATTCAGCATGCGGCCGACAAGGTCCTCTGCGCGATGCGGCGTCCGGACACCCAGGCCGGCCTGAAGGCCATGATCGATCGCCTTCGCGCGGCGATCCCCGACGTCGTCCTGCGGACGACGGTGATCGTGGGCTTCCCGGGCGAGACCGATGCGGACTTTGCCGAATTGCTCGACTTTGTCCGGTGGGCGCAGTTCGACGCCTTGGGGGCGTTCACGTTTTTCCCTGAAAAGGGCACGCCGGCGGCGGGATTTCCCGACCAGGTCCCGGACGACGTCAAGCAGGACCGGCTCGATGCCCTCATGCTCGCGCAGCAGGAGATCGCCTTCGCGAAGAACCGGGCGCGCGTGGGCGAACGGGTGACGTGCCTGATCGATTCGGTCGAGCCGCAGGGGGTCGGGTACGGACGGTTTTACGGACAGGCGCCCGACATCGACGGGGTGTGCATCGTGACCAACTGCACGGCCGCACCGGGCGGCTGGGCTCAGGGGACGGTCGTGGGCACCCGCGACTACGATTTGCTCATCGAGCAAATTTGAGGTTGAAGCGGGTCAAGGGCTTCTATAAACTCTCCAGCATGATACGACATCTGCCGAACATTCTGACCTTCATCCGCCTCGGCCTGTCCATCGTCTTTCTCTGGATGATTCTCTACAGTCCTCACGCCGAGCGCCGTGTCGCCTTCCTCAACGGGGCGTTTGTCCTGTTCGTCGTGGCGGGCCTGACCGATGTCGCCGACGGTATCGTGGCGCGTCGCTTCAACGCCACCAGCAAGTTCGGACGCATGGTCGATCCGCTGGCGGACAAGCTGCTCGTGGTCGGGGCATTCGTGTGTTTCGCCCTGATCGGAGAGCCCAAGCTCTTTCATTGGTCTTCCCGGACACTGGCGGTGATCCACTGGTTTGTCGTCGCGGTCCTCGCGTGCCGGGAGGTGTATGTCACTATTCTGCGGCACATCGCCGAGGCGAAAGGAATCAACTTTGCCGCCACCGCCTCGGGCAAGATCAAGATGCTGCTGCAATCCTTTGCCATCGGCACCGTGCTGATCAAGATGGCCTATGTCCCGGACCGGACCTGGGGGTACTGGTTCACCTCGGTGACGTTCGCGGCCATGATCGTGGCGACCATCGTCTCCGGCTTTCTGGCGACACGGCGTCCAAGCTGGCGACAGTTCAAGAAGGAAGGAACACCCCATGAATCATCCGCCCCGTCGTCCTGATCGTATCGCCTCCGTGTCCCTGTTTCTGGCCGTCATGGCCCTCGTTGGTTCGGTGCAAGCCCACGACGAATTCCTGCCTCCGCTTCCGGAGGGTCAACGCTGGCAGCTTGCCTGGAGCGACGAGTTCGACGGAACGGAAGTCGACCAGTCGAAGTGGGATGTGATGGGCGACTGGAAACGGCGCGACGGGTTCTGGGTCAAGGAGGATTCCTACGTCGACGGTCAGGGCCATCTGGTCCTGCGAACGAAGAAAGACGGCGACCGGTACACGTGCGGCGCGGTGCGCACCCGGGGCAAGTTCGAGCATCGCTATGGCTATTGGGTCTGCCGCTGCAAGTTTCCGACGCAGCCGGGACACTGGCCCGCCTTCTGGCTCCACGGCGACACGGTCGGCAGGGTGGGCGACGCCGGCCGCGACGGCACGGAGATCGACATCATGGAAAAACCCTGGCGGGAGGACCGCACCACGCAGAATCTGCATTGGGACGGCTACGGCCAGGACCATCGGCACGTCGGCACCACGTTTACCGTCCCGGGGATGAGCGAAGGCTTCCATACATTTGGTCTCTATTGGACACCGGAAGAATACGTCTTTTACGTCAACGGCCAGGAGACGTGGCGCACCCGTGGCGGCGGCGTCTCGCAGGTGCCCCAATACGCGAAGCTCACCGAAGAGATCGGCACGTGGGGCGGTGACATTGCCCAAGCCAATCTGCCCGACCACTTCGTGGTCGATTACGTTCGCGTCTACGATGTGGCGGGTGAGCCGCTGACCGTCGAGCATTTCCGACGCAAGGCCCTGATCGCGCAGGCGGCCAACGTGCGGCCCTCGCCTCAGCAACTCGCTTGGCAGCAACTGGAGTTCATCGGTTTCATCCACTACACCGTCAACGCCTTCACCGACCGGGAGTGGGGCGACGGCACCGAGAATCCCGCTATTTTCAATCCGAGCGAACTGGACGTCCGCCAGTGGGTCCGGACGTGCAAAGACGCAGGGATGAAGATGGTCATTCTGACCGCCAAGCACCACGACGGTTTCTGCCTGTGGCCCAGCAAGTACACCGAGCATTCGGTCAAGAACAGTCCGTACAAGAACGGCAAAGGGGATATCGTGGGCGAACTGGCCGCCGCATGTCGTGAGGCGGGCCTGAAGCTGGGGCTGTATCTGTCGCCCTGGGACCGGCACGAGCCGACCTATGGGGACTCCGATCGCTACAATGCATTCTACAAGAACCAACTCCGTGAGCTTCTCACGAATTACGGCGAAGTTGCCGAAGTGTGGTGCGACGGCGCCAAGGGCCCGGATGCCAAGGACATGGAATACGACTGGGCCGGCTACTTCGGTCTCGTTCGCCAGCTTCAGCCGGGCGCGGTGATTTTCAATGGGCCGGATATTCGCTGGGTGGGCAACGAGCGGGGCTATGCCCGCGAGAGTGAGTGGAGTGTGATGAACGGCAGCGGCGCCCTGTTCGGGCCGGTCAATTGCACCGCGAAGGACCTGGGCAGTCTGGAGGCCCTTGGCGAGGGCGACCGCCTGATCTGGTATCCCGCCGAGACCGACGTCTCTATCCGTCCGGGCTGGTTCTATCATGCCCACGAGGACGACAAGGTCAAGTCGGTCGAGCAACTGCTCGACATCTACTTCAGCTCCGTCGGGTACAACAGCGTGCTCCTGCTGAACCTGCCGCCGGACCGCAGAGGGCTGATTCACGAAAACGACGTGCGGCGTCTGAGAGAACTCCGCAAGGTGCTCGACGCGATCTTCGATGAGAACTTTGCGGCACAGGCGTCGGCCAAAGCCTCGCACGTCAAGGGCGGCAATCCCGCCTTCGGCGCTGACAAGATCACCGACGGCAACAAGGACACGTACTGGACGACCGACGACTGGACGACAGCCGCCGCGATCGAGTTGGACCTCGACCGCGAGAAGACGTTCAACGTCGCCGAGCTGGGCGAGTGCATCGCAATGGGCCAGCGGATCGAGGAATTCGTCCTCGAAGCTCTCGACGGAGGCCACTGGAAGGAATTCGCTCGCGGCACAACCGTCGGCTACAAGCGGTTGCTGCGGTTTGACGACGTCACAGCCAGCCGGGTACGCCTGCGAATCCTCGACTCCCGCGTTTGTCCGACCCTGTCGAGCTTCGGGCTCTACTATGCGCCGCCGATCGAAAAGGTCCTGGGCAGGTGATCGATTGTCCGGCAGGAGGGCAATGGGGTGAGCTCAGTCGGCATCGGGCCTGGCGTCAGCCAGGCAACGGTCGATGAACTCCTCCGTTACTGCGTCGGGCGATAGGCAGAGTACGTCGAAGATCTCTGCTTCGAGTTCGAAGATTCGAGCGTCCACCGCCTTTTCCACTTCGATGCAACGGGCGATGCCCGCCTTGGCCATGGCGATCGAGCTTCGTCGGTGGGCGTCTTCGAGCCGGTCTTTCAGCGGGACGATCGTGTCGTGCATCGCCCGCTTGTCGGCGTAATAGACGAGCTTCTCCTCCCACGACCGAGGGCAGTCCATCTCGTCCAGGACCGCGACGTAGCGATGTCGGCGAATCGTGGTTGCCAGGACCGGATACCTGTCCTTGAGAAACGCGTCGGCGGCGTCTTCATGCCGAACGTGACCGTGGCGGGCCTTCAGCCGGCGCCAGCGGTGCTTGTCGTCCTCGGTCACCGGTTGTTCGAATTGGCGAAAGTCTTCGAGTGGAAAATCACAGACACGGAACAGATCGTGCAGCAGGCAGGCCCGCTCGACGAGTTCGACGTCGACCTCCATGCCGCGTTCCATCAGCTTCTTTGCCAGGAAGACGGCCAGTTTGGCCACCGTCTCGTTGTGTCGGGCGATGTGAACCGGGACGTGGCAGTCCCGGATCATCGAAAGGCATTCTTCGTGGCTGGGAAGGGCATAGTCTCTCATGCGCGTTTTCCAGGAACGAATCGATAGGGCATACGGCGGGGATGCCGTCCGCGGAATCGCTACATTTGGGCCTCGATCATCTCACGCGTGATGATGACCTTGCCCTCGTCGCATTCATCGCACCGCCGGACAATTCGTGCAGGAAGCTGACGGCCTGTGTCAATGGCTCCGCCGTACAGCACGACGTCTTCGCCGATCACGTCCTCCAGGTCGATCTCGTTGACGTGCTGCCCTGTACCTGTGCATTGCACCTTGATGATCTCTGCCATACGTGTTTCCCTGCCAATACAGCCACCATGAGATGCCAAGTCCGGTGCCGGGGCGAATCATGATTCGCCCTCGGCTGGACAGATGCTATCTGCAAAGTGGGCCCCTGACCACAGTAAAACGTCTGAAAGGGTGTCATGTGCGATCGGCCGCTGGCCTGTGTCCACTGCTCGGGTGTCCTGTGCCCCCGATTGCCGCACAGGCGGTGTTGTCCTTGACCTTTGGCGGCGGTGGTCGTATGCTCTCGGCATAGAGTTGACGTCTGTTGTGCATATGGATAGGAGTTCATGGGTTTTCGTGAGTTGATTCTTCGTCGGCTTCCGGACAGAAACAGGCTACGGCGGTCGTTCCTCTTTCGGGTGTTCGGCAAGGGAATCCTCGCCAAAGACCTATGGCGTTTTGACTCCCGGTCGCTGGCGGGAGGCCTTTCCATCGGCTTGTTTATCGCCTTCACTCCGACGATCCCATTTCAGATGTTGCTGGCCTGCGTAGGGGCGCTCTATTTCCGGGTGAATCTGCCCATCGCACTTCTGGCCTGCTGGGTCACCAATCCGCTCACCGCCGTTCCCATCTATATGGCCGCCTGGCGGCTGGGGCACTTCGTTCTGTACGCGATTCCCTACGCCGACGAGTATGTTGCCGCCTATGCTGAGGTCAAACGCGGCAGGATCATCCTGGGTTCCTTCTGCTTGTGGACTGGTTGCCTCATTCTGAGCACGGCTGCCGCGATCGTAGGCAACGTGCTGGTCCGATGGCTCTGGAAGGAAGCCCACCTGCATCAGCCTCTGCGAGACCATATACGACGCATCCGCCGTTGACACCCAGCCGCACGCGTGCGGGAAGACGGTGCGCATGAGAGTCGGTGTCTTCACGAGGGCAGGGGGTTTCGGTGCGACGCACGAGAAAGGGCCCATGTCGTAGCTGACATGGGCCCCATGTTTCGATGTTCGGGTTGCACGTGACCTCGCAGGAGGCCTTTCTAAGGTACGACGGTGCCGAGGAATTCCACTTCGGCGATCTGCATGAGGGTCTCGGCCGGCCCGCGAAGGGTCGGGAAGACGATCTCATAGTACCTGTAGGCCGTCGTGTTCGCAAACTCGATCGGCGTGACGGTCTTGGTCAGCCGCGGCCACTCGGTCGCCCCGGCGAAATCGACGATGTCGCCGCTGGCGATCAGCGTGTACGGCCCGTCGATGCTCGCGTTGGAGCCCGACAGTTGGAAGGTAATCGGGTCCCGCGTGGGCGTGTCGTTGGCGGTGGTGAAGGTCAGCCCGGTGACGACCGTCGAACCGAGCAGGGGCGCCACCTGGAAGCCCGTGGCCTGGCTGCCGCCTTTGCGGTGCAGGTACTTCGTGTTGACGTTGTCGTCGATC
>JAAYBA010000307.1 GCA_012719085.1 Planctomycetota bacterium | reverse complement strand
GCGCAGTCGCGGCCGACAGTCCGGCTCGACCGCCTCGGCCTCCTCGCCGGCCAACGCCACATTCGACTGAATCGCAACGTGCCGGGACAACCCCTGCAGGCGTTTGAGGGCCTCTTCCGAACGGTCCCTGGGGATCGTCACGCCAGTCGGCCCGAGGATCTCTGCCATCTTCCGGTGCACCGCATCGAACTTGACAATTCGCAGCCGGCTCGCGGATTCCCTCTCGATAGCCCAGACGCCATCGCAGTAGTAGGGATCGGGGTAAGGGTCCATCGTAATGTTGAGCTTCTGGCCCTTGGGCATGATGCGCACTTCCGGCGTGCCTCGGACGATCTCCACCGGAATGTCCGGAGCGCCCTCCCAGAAGACGTTCGTATGGCCCACCAGGTGTTGCAGGACCGGGCCGGGGTTCAGGTCCACAGCGTAGTTGTAGCTATAATACCCGCCCGAGCGCCGCCCGGTGGCGCCCGCCAGGGTCGCCTTGTCCTGATCGGTCAGGTAATCCAATCCGCTGATCTCAGGACTCATCAGTCGGTGCAGGGCCACCTCGCGACCGCCCGTCCAGGAACCCTTTTTGGAACGCTTCTGCTCGACCGGCGTGACCAAAATCATGCCTTCTCCGGCATCTGAAAGCCTCCAACCCAAGCGACGCGTATTCTGAGCAACCTCGCCTGCCGCCGACTCGCTTTCCTGTACGAGTTGCTCCAGGGCCCCGATCTGACTTTCCCACATCTCCTTGACGGCCCAGAGTTCGGACAGGTCGCGCGCCGGACTTTGCACGAAGAACGACTCGGCCCGGGTCGCGTACTGCGGCAGCGCCACGCCGAGCCGGTCCATCAGTCGCGACAGTTGCATCACGGGCCAGCGGGCTCCCCGTTGGTCCCACTGGTCGAGCAGATTCTCCATATCCGCCATCGCTGCGCCGTTGCGGGCCTTGAGGGCCTGGGTATCCGAGGCGTAGAGACCGTACATCATCTGCATCAGACACGTGGCCAGACAGACCAGGGACGGCCCCTGGCGATGGGACGGGCGCCACGCAGGCCCGCCCGGCGTCGTACAGCCCTCATAGAAAGACAACAGAGCATCCAGATAGAAGTAGGCGCTGTAGTAGCGAGCATGGGACCCACCCTTGAGGACCCATCCCAGCCAGGTCCGCGCCTGGTGACGATCCTGTCCCGACGTCGGCAGCGACTCGGACTGGACGAGGAGCAGCACGTGCAACAGTCCGGGGAAGCTCCCGAGATAGGCCATCTGGTCTCGTTTGGTCTTTCCCGCGTGCTGCACCGCCCGCTGGTACGCCAGGCGGGCCGCAGGCAGGTCGCCGCAGAGCAGTTCCAGGGTCCCTCGCATGATATGGGTGTCCAGGTCGGCATACGTGCTGAGCAGAGCCCGTGCCCCGGCAAAATCGCCGGCCAGAATATCCCGTTCAGCAATATGGTTGATGCAGATCTCCAGAGTGGATCTATCGAAGGAATCGCGCTCGGTCAGCACTTTGGACCGTGTGTAGGCGAAGACGGGGCTTTGCAGATTGAGGTCGTATACGGCAGATCGCAAGATGCCATACAGCAGATCGTTACGATAAGGCCCGGCGAGTTCGATGTATTCGGGTCGGAACGGATCGCCGCAGACCTCAAACAGCACGTTGACCAACGATTGCACGCGCTCGTCCTGTTGGCAAAGCTGGGACAGGCGATCCAACGCACCGTGATCGGCTTTCTCCAAGGCCAGAAACGCATCCCGGCAGGCGTGAGAGAACGACTTGAAACGCTGCCGGCGCCACCGATATTCCCAGGAATCGAGCGTCAACTCCGCCGGCACGGCTTTTCGCAGACCGTCTCCGAGACGACGCAGATCGCCCCTGGCCCGGGCGACCTCGATCGCATCGGAACGGACGTCGGCGGGACACTCGGGCGTATTGCCACCGCGCTCGACAATCCAACCTTTCTGTCGAAACACCCGAACGGAAGGTCCAAGCTTCACCGCGGTAATTGCTGAGCCGTCGGGCATGGCAAAGCCCGCCTGCTTGAGGGCGGCGACCAGATCGTTCCGTGTCAGGGGTCCGAAAGACAACGCGAACATCGTCAGCACCGCACCGTCGAGGCTCGACAACTGTCCCATCGCAGCCAGACGAGAGCCGGGGGCGTGCCCGTGGAGTTTGCCTTCTTCTTTCCGCGTTCGATTTGTGGCGACATCCATCAGGACGTCATCTCCTTCTATTGCAGAGCGCAAGTCACGTGCAGGCGCATCCCACGGATCCGACAAGCCGAGACGCCGAACAGCGTGGTCCCTGTCCGGCCAGAATACCCTCGACCGCTGCCCCTTACAAGATGCGACGTCGTCATTGACCGCAACAACCTTGCAGAAACCGCAATACGCGGCGGCGTCACGACACGAGAACCGGCCTTGACCGCAGCCCGGCACTTGCCCGCAGAGACAATTTGCCCAAAACAGGTGGATTGCGATGGTCGGAAGTTTTTGCAAACGGCAAAGGGGATGCTACAATGCCGCCTTGTCGCGTGGGTCACGGGCCCACCGCCGAAACGAAAAGGACATGGGTCGATCCTCCCGATTCCGATGAACGTCGGGACGGGACGCATCAGGCCCGCCACAGAAAAGCAGGTTTTGACAATGCCAAGCAACAACACCGAATACACGATTGAGCCGGCAACACGAATCACCCGGCTGCCGCCGTATCTGTTTGGGCGGCTGAACGCCCTCAAGCTCGCCAAGAGACAACAGGGCGCCGACATCATCGATCTGGGAATGGGCAACCCTCAGGATCCAGCCCCCCCGCTGGTCATCGAGAAGCTCTGTGAGGCCGCCCGCGATCCGCGCAACCATCGCTACAGCGCCAGCAAGGGCATCAAGGGCCTGCGGAACGAGATGGCCAAGAAATACGCCCGCAAATGGAACGTCGATCTGGACTGGGAGCATGAGGTCCTGGCGTGTATCGGCTCGAAGGAAGGCTTCAGCCATCTGTGCCTGGCCATGCTGGGGCCGGGCGACACCGCCATCGTCCCCGACCCAGCCTTTCCCATTCACAACTACGGGGTCGCCCTGGCCGGCGGCAACGTCATCACCGTGCCGCTGGGCAACGATCAGAAGTTCCTCGACACCATCGCGATGGTCTGCGAGCATCTGTTCCCCAAACCCAAGCTGCTGATCCTCAACTACCCGCACAACCCGACCACGATGACGGTCGACGAGGGTTTCTTCGAGACCGTGGTCGATCTGGCCAAGCGGTTCAAGTTCGCGGTCATTCACGACTTCGCCTATGGCGAAACCGTCTTCGATGGCTACAAGGCCCCCAGCTTCCTCTCTGCCAAGGGCGCCAAAGACGTCGGCGTCGAGTTCACGACGATGAGCAAGCCCTACAACATGGCTGGCTTTCGCGTCGGGTTCGTCGCCGGCAACCGGCAGATGATCGACTATCTGGCCACGATCAAGGGCTATTACGACTACGGCATCTTCCAGGCGATCCAGATCGCCGGCATCATCGCCATGCGGCACTGCGAGGAGACCATCGCCGCGCAGAACGAGATCTATCGCCTGCGTCGTGACGTCGTGTGCGAGGCCCTCGAACGGATCGGCTGGAGCGTCGAGAAGCCCCGCGCCGGAATGTTCGTCTGGACCCGCGTCCCGGACGAGCACTTGCGGGGCAAAGGCACGATCGACTTCGCGATGGACCTGATGGAGCACGCCGAGGTGGCCATCAGCCCTGGCGGGGCCTTCGGCGAGAACGGCGAAGGCTACTTCCGCATCGCCCTGGTCGAAAACGAGCAGCGCCTGCGCCAGGCGATCCGGAACATCAGCCGATTCCTCCAGGAAAAGCCCATCCGAAAGGCCAAAGCCGTCAAGCAGCCGGATGAAACCTGAGGTCGGGGAGAACGATAGAGGCTGTTCGCCGACTATGGAGACGCCAGCAGGTTTCTGACCTTTTCCAGGACCTCCTTGTCTCCGAGAACGAGCACGACGTCACCTGCCCGGAATTCAGTGCCGCCGTTGGGGACAATGTACTCGCCGTTCCTCTCGATCATGGCGACCAGCGCACCCGGTGGCAGCTTCGCGTGAATGATCGACTGTCCTGCTGCCGCGGAATCGGGCGAGACGGCCAGTTCCACCATCGAGGTGCGGAAGGTCCCTTCCGTCCGGTCGAATTCCAGGGGCATGCGCCACTTGGACCGCAGAGGCCGGTCCAGCTTCAGCCAGTGCGCCACACGCGTCAGTGATCGGCCCTGGAGAAGCACTGAGGCAATGACCACGAAGAAGACGAGATTGAAGATCATCTCGCCCTGCCGGATGCCCGTTGTCATCGGGAATGTCGCCAGCACGATGGGTACGGCCCCGCGCAGTCCTGCCCAGGAGACCAGCAGCTTCTCGCGGACAGTCAATCGGCTGCGGATCAGGCAGGCCCCCACCGCCAACGGCCGGGCCACGAACATCAGAAATGCCGACAGAAGCAGTCCGGACCCGATCAGAGGGGTCAGATGCGAGGGGTAGACCTGCAAACCCAAAGTCAGGAACATCGCGATCTGAGCCAGCCAGGAAAGCCCGTCATGGAATCGCTCGATGCTCCGTTTGTGGATATAGTCGGCGTTGCCCAGCACCAGGCCCGCAATGTAGACCGCCAGGAAACCGTTGCCGCGCACCGCCTCCGTCACGCCGAAGACCAACAGGACCAGGGCCATGGTCAGGACCGGATAGAGGCCTTCATACTCCAGACGGATGCGATTGACCAGGCCGCTCATGGCCTTGCCCAGCAGGAACCCCACGGCGCCGCCGATGAGCATCTGTCGGGCGAGCGAGGGAATCGCGGACCACCACGGCAGCGGCGGGTCGCCCAGCAGGCTCAGCATCGTGACCGTCAGGAAGATAGCCATGGGGTCGTTGCTGGCGGATTCCAGTTCGAGCAATGGCTTGAGCTGTCTCTTCAGGCTGACCTGGCGGGAACGGAGCACCGCGAAGATGGCCGCCGCATCGGTGGAGGAGATCACCGAGCCGAGCAACAACCCTTCCAGCCAGGTGAACCCCAGGACCAGGACCGCAAAGGCCCCCACGAAAACCGCCGTCAGAAGGACCCCCAGTGTCGCCAGAATCATGCCGCTGCGAAGCACCGGCCGGACGCTCGGCCAGTCCGTATCCAATCCACCCGCGAACAGAATGTACGACAGCGCGAAGGTACCCAGAAGACGCACGGCGTACGGGTCGTCGAAGTGAATCCCGCCGGGACCTTCGGAGCCCGCCAGCATGCCGACCAGCAGGAACATCAGCAGGGCCGGCACACCCAGACGTTCCGAGGCCTTGCTCGCCAGGATACTGGCCAGCAGCAGGATCGAAACGCCCAGGATCAGATAGGGCGTCGCTATGGCATGGACCAATCCAATCATCGCTTGTTGCCACCTCACCACAAGGCCCGCGCGCTCACATCGCAGCGAGACGCCCGGAGTATAGCAACCTGTGCAGGGAATGCCAACGAAAGGTGGTGCCGGCGCCGATCAGGTCGATATCGCGAGCAGGCGCTGACCGGCTTCCCGGACGAGCACCTGCGAGGCAAGGGCACGATCGATTTGGCGATGGACCTGATGGAGCATGTTGAGGTGGCCATGTGCGTCGGCGATGGAAGCAAGCGGCCCACTTGCCTTCCCGGAGGATTCTGCTATGCTCACCATGTGGGCGAAGTCCTGGAGTCTCTCGACGCCAAGGATATGGCTGGCTTCAGCAGAACGGCAGAGTCTACCAGGTGTTGGAAGCCAGATAGATCCGGTAATGAGTGGACTGCTCTGCCAAGCATCTGCCACCGATCTCGTATCTCGACTGAAAGAGACATGGGTTTCGTCAGAAAGACCTTTGACGCCGTTGCCTGGATGCGCCGGCGACGAACGCAGATTGACGACGAAGACGGGTCCCTGACATGGGAACAGAACCGGCAATGGCCCTACGAACTGGCCCGCCGAGATCCCGTGCTGGCCCACCTGTGCGATGAGACCAGCGCCCCCCCAGGCGCAGTCGTCGGGAGATTCGTGAAGTCGTCGAAGAACTGGTATCTGAAGAAGAGGATTCCCGCCAGGCACATCGACACCGTCGAGGTCTCCCAGCGCCCCACCTGCCTGCTTTTCGGCGACGCCGACCGCCAAATGCTCTTCCCCACCCCCCGCTCCGCCCTCTACCGCGTCCAAAACCTGGGGCAAAATGTCTTGACAGGCCGCAGCGGCTCCCATAGAGTGGCCCCTCCGTATGTGCAAGCTCCCATGGGCGGGGCATCGAATCGCTGAGGAACCCCTCTTACAGACGTGTGAACAGAATAAGGAGAACGCAGATGGCAACAAAGGTGGCAATCAACGGTTTCGGCCGGATCGGCAGAGCGGTCGCACGCATCATCATGCAGCGTAAGGGCGAACTGGAACTGGTCGCGATCAACGACCTGGCCGACACCAAGAGCCTGGCCCACCTGTTCAAGTACGATACCGTGATGGGCCGATGGAACGGGACCGTCGAGGTCAAGGGCGACGACATGGTCATCAACGGCAAGACCGTCAAGGTCCTCGGCGTGCGCAACCCGGCCGAACTGCCGTGGAAAGACATGGGGGTCTCGATCGTCGTGGAGTCCACGGGCATCTTCCGCAGCAAGGAATCGCCTAAGGGCGGCTACGGCGACCACCTGAAGGCCGGCGCCAAGAACGTCGTCCTGACCGTCCCGGCCAAAGACGCCATCGACGCCACCGTGGTGCTGGGCGTCAACGACAAGGACATCACGCCTCAGACCCAGTGCATCTCGAACGCCAGTTGCACAACCAACTGTCTTGCCCCGCTGGCCAAGGCCCTCAACGACGCTTTCGGCATTGAGAAGGGCCTGATGGTCACTGTGCACGGCTACACCAACGATCAAAACGTCTGTGACCAGATCCACAGCGACCTGCGTCGTGCCCGCGCCGCCGCCCAGAACATCATTCCGACGACCACCGGCGCCGCCAAGGCAGTCGGCAAGGTCATCCCGGCATTGAACGGCAAGCTCGACGGCTACGCCCTCCGCGTCCCGGTCATCACCGGAAGCGCCGTCGATCTGGTAGCCGACCTGAAGAAAGAGGTGACCAAGGACGAGGTCAACGCCGCCGTCAAAGCAGCCGCTGAAGGCCCAATGAAAGGCATTCTCGCCTACTGCGACGAACCGATCGTCAGCAGCGACATCATCGGCGATACGCATTCGAGCATCTTCGATTCGCTGTGCACGATGGTCCAGGGCAAGACCGTAAAGGTCGTCAGTTGGTACGACAACGAGTGGGGCTATTCGACCCGCACCGTCGATATCATGGAAAAGATCGCCAAGATCTAATGGACATCGGGCGTCTGCGCCCTGCTCCTGGGGCGCAGACGCTCTTTTTCTTGGCTCAATCACCCACACCGGGCCGGGTCGGAATAGGTCCGATCAGTCCTATGGGACCTATTCGAGTTGTGAGGAACCGCGTCTATGGACAGTAAGCAACTGGAACAGACCCTGGTGCTCATCAAGCCGGATGCCCTGAAGAACTCCGTCACTGGGTTCATTCTCTCGCAGCTATCCGAGTTTCACACCGGGTCGCGCTTCGCCGCCGCCAAGATCGTCAACGTCCACAGGATGCTGGCCGAAGAACACTACGCCGAGCATCGGGGCAAGGCCTTCTATGCGGCGCTGCTCGACTACATCACTGGCGCCGTCCACTACCCTGTGGACGTCTGGAAGCGGCGGGTCATCGCCATCGTCTACCTCGGACCCAACGTGCTCAAGACCGTCCGCGAGATGGCCGGACCGACCAACCCGCACAAGGCCCGCGAAGAGAGACCCGGCTGCCTTCGGGCCCTCGGAACGGTCGTCCCCATCCTCGACGCACAGGGAAACAAGATCGACGACCGCATGGACAACCTGATCCACGCCTCGGCCACATACGAGGACGCCGAGCGGGAGATCAAGCTCTGGTTCCTGCCCCACGACATCCCACCGTTGATGCGCGCCTACCCCACCGAGGTCTGCCAGACCCACTACTACTACAAGGACGATTGCGTGTACAACACGTACGAGCCCGACAGCGTCTTCCTGCTGGCGCCCGGGGACGTGGTCTGGAAGTCCGACCTCGAGATCCTGCGGCAGCATGCCCAGGGCCAGCCGTCGGAGGGGCAACTGAACAAGGTCGTGGCCAAATATCTCGTCAATCGAACGGCGCAGGAGCAGTAAGATCCCTGGCGTTTCTGCGAAATCGCAGCGGCCCGAAGCCGGCGTCCCGCCGGGGCCGTCCCGGAAAGACGCTTGACAGGCCCCGCGGACGGACATAGTGTTTCACTTCAATCGGTGCTGAGACGGGGCCACGGTATGGTGACTCCG
>JAAYBA010000003.1 GCA_012719085.1 Planctomycetota bacterium | reverse complement strand
TGCTCGATGTACAACTCGCGCGAGAACGGCACCTTGCGCGTGCCCGCCGACGGGTCTTCGGGGTTGTTGATCGCGTCCAGTTCCTCGACCTGATCGGCCGGATAGTTGTCGATCACGACCTTCAGCGGCCGCAGCACCGCCATCACACGGGCCGACGTCTTGTTCAGGTCCTCCCGCAGACAGTGCTCCAACAGGGCGATCTCCACGGTGCTGTTGAACTTGTTGACGCCGATCAGCTTGCAGAAATTGCGGATCGCCTCGGGCGAGAACCCGCGACGACGCATGCCGCAGATCGTGGGCATACGCGGGTCGTCCCAGCCCCGGACGAGCTTCTCCTTCACAAGCCGCAGCAGCTTGCGCTTGCTCATCACCGTGTACGTCAGGTTCAGGCGGGCGAACTCGATCTGCTGCGGATGGTGGATCTTCCTGCCCCAAGGGCCGGAGCCATCGTTGGTGCGGCCCTCATTGACCGCGTCGATGAACCAGTCGTACAGCGGGCGGTGGTTCTCGAATTCGAGCGTGCAGATCGAGTGCGTGATGCCCTCGATCGAGTCCTCGAACCCGTGGGCCCAGTCGTACATCGGATAGATGCACCAGCGGTCGCCCTGGCGATGGTGATGCTCGTGAACGATCCGATACATGATCGGGTCGCGCATGTTCAGGTTGGGGTGGGCCATGTCGATCCTGGCCCGGAGCGTCTTGGACCCATCCGGAAACTCGCCTTTGGCCATTCGCTCGAAGAGTTCGAGGTTCTCCTCGACGGAGCGGCTGCGATAGGGGCTGTCCTTGCCGGGCCGGGTCAGCGTGCCGCGATACTCGCGGGTCTCTTCAGCGGTCAGGTCGCAGACGTAGGCCTTGCCCTTTTTGATCAGCTCGACCGCCCATTCGTACATCTGCTGGAAGTAATCGGAGCCGTAGAACAGGCGGTCCTCCCAATCGGCGCCGAGCCAGCGGACGTCGGCAATGATCGAATCGACGTACTCCTGCTCTTCCTTCTCCGGATTCGTGTCATCGAACCGCAGATTGAACTTGCCGCCGAACTCCGCGGCGATCCCGTGGTTGAGATTGATGCTCTTGGCGTGCCCAATGTGCAGGTAGCCGTTGGGCTCCGGCGGGAACCGCGTGCAGACCGCGCCGTTCCACTTGCCCGTCTTCAGGTCGTCGGCGACGATCTGCCGCACGAAATCCAGCTTGCGCTCCTCGCCCTCCGCGCCGCCGGCGCCGGCCAGTCCATCTTTCTCGTCTTTCATAACTCCAATCACTCAAAGTGTTTGAGGTGCTGTGGCATACCGCGCGATCCGCGCACAACCGGTCCCTGCCGCTGGGGGTGCAAAGGCCGAACCGCCGACCATCCTACAGACCCACCCCGCCCCTGTCCACCCCATACTGCCGTCCTCGCCGCAGGCGTCACGCGCATGCCAACGCAAACAGGCGAAAGAACCTTCAGAATCCGCTGTCGAGACCGGCTCTCTTTCATACGCCCCTTGCCTGAGGGCGCCGGCCTGTTCCGGCGAATCCTGCATCCGGACTGCGACTGCGAATAGCGACTTGACATATAGTATCACTAATGATATCATATTACAGCATGACGACACTGCCAGAGATTGACTGCTATACATACCGCGTGACCTGGTCCGAGGAGGACGCCCAATGTGTGGGGCTGTGCGCGGAGTTTCCCAGCCTCAGTTGGCTGGCGTCCACGCCGGAAAAGGCCCTGCGAGGCATCCGCAGGGTGGTGACCGATGTCGTCGACGACATGAAAGCCAACGGAGAAGCTGTTCCCGAACCGCTGAGCCGCCGGCGATACAGCGGCAAGTTCATGGTCCGTGTCCCGCCGGAGGTCCATCGACGCCTCGCCCTCGAAGCCGCCGAGGA
>JAAYBA010000306.1 GCA_012719085.1 Planctomycetota bacterium | reverse complement strand
TTTGACCGCTTGGTCCTCAAGGCCGAGCGGCCGGTGATGGTCGATTTCTACTCGAACGGTTGCCCGCCGTGCCGCAGGCTGGCCCCCATTGTGGAAGAACTTGCCGAGGTGTATCAGGGCCGCGCTGTCGTGGCCAAGGTCAACGTCGATCGCGTCCCTGACTTGGCCCGCCAATACGGCATCCAGGGCATCCCCGCCGTTCTCTTCTTCGATGGGGGCAGCGAGACACAACGCCTGGTGGGCCTGCGTGCCCGCGGCGCCTACACCGAGGTGCTCGATGGACTGCTGGGCTGACGCGACCTATGGCGACCACAGCGGCGAGAGCAGATCGTAGATGGCCAGAAAGATGCAGGCCAGGCCGGCCGCAACGCACACGAAACCGAAGATGCTGAGCACCGTTGCGATGAATTTCCCTTCGAAATAGGGCGAGGTGGCGAACCGCTGCTTCAAGACCGCGCCGCCGATGCACAACGGCCCCGCCACGCCCAGCACGCCAAACCCCGTCAGGATGCTGCGAAGCGGGTCCTTCATGCGCGGCCCCTGGGGTTCGGGCAGAATGGCCAGCACGACGAAGCACGCCAGAGCAATGGCGAGCGGCGCCCCGATCGCCAGCAGGAGCTTTCGAGTGCCACGCCGCTTGTCGCGCTTCTGTTGGATATCCGTCTCGGCCATCACGTCGCCGCCGTCAGCGCATCTTGCGGATGCGGACCTCGATATCCTTGTCGTTGGCCAGGAGCTTGACGAGCTCGTTTGGATCGGTCTGTCCGTAATGATACGGATAGAGGACCTTCGGCTCGAAGGTCCGGGCGGCATCGGCCACCATCTCCGGGGTCATCGTGTACGGCAGGTTCATCGGCAGAAAGGCGATGTCGATCTTCTTGAGGTCCTTCATCTCGGGGATGTTCTCCGTATCGCCCGCGATGTAGACCCGCCGCTCGCCGAACGTCACGACGTATCCGTTGCCGTGGCCTTTGGGATGGAACGGTGTGCCGTCGGGCCTCTTGTGCGCGATGTTGTACGCCGGCACTGCTTCGATCTTGAGCCCGTCGACGGTTCGCACGTCGCCGTTCTTCATAATCAGGCCGCCGGCAACCTTCTCGGCGCAGATCCTGGTCAGGACGATCTTCGTTTGAGGCGTGCGAATCAGTTCCAGGGCCGTGGGATCAAGATGGTCGCCGTGCTCGTGGGTGATCAGAACGGCGTCCGCCTTGGGCAGCTTGGTGTAATCGGCCTCCCGGCTGACCGGATCGACGTGGATGACCTTGTCCCGCCACGTGAACATCAGCGTGCCATGACCGATGAAGGTGATCTTCAGATCGCCCTGTTCGGCTTTGAAAATGTCTTCTTCAAGCTTCTTCTCCTCGGCAGCACCTTCCGATGCGATGCCAAGCTCTGCCGCGATCAGAGTGACGCAGACAAGGCATGCCATTGTGGTGATCCTGTTCATCGTCGGCTCCTTTCTCCACGCGCCGAACCGCCGCGCTACTTGGCGGCCATCACATCGAGTTCGGCGATCGTGGTGTAGTACTGACGCCCCCACTCGTTAAAGGCCACCAGGCGGATGTAGCGGCCTTTGACGGGCTGGGCGAACGTGACCGTCTGAAGCTGATCGTTGTTGGAAAACTCCGCCTTGACCACCGGCTCGCCCCAATCCTCGCCGTCACCGCTGACGAAGAATTCGTATCGGCGAATCCGCCCGTTGGCCTGGTCTTGGCGGGGCAGTTGCGTGAAGCCGAGCATCTCGACCGTCTGGCCCAGGTCAATCTGGATCTCGTGGGGATGTCTGTCCTGCGTCGAAGACCAATTCGTATGCCAGAAGGTGGCGGGGTCGCCGTCGAAGGCGTGACGGACTTCTCCCTCTCCCGGCTCGACGCTGCTGACGTGGACCACTTTCCACGCGGATTTGTCCAACTCCCGCATCGGGACGATCGCGTCCATTTCGAATCGAGCGGTGTCGCTGAGAAGTCCCTCGCGGATTTTCGTTCTGGCTTCGAGCGTCCCTGCTCCGGCACATTCGAACGGCCCGGCGTAGGATTTCCAGGCCTGGCCGTCAAGGCGGTACTCAACTGATCCGGCAGCGGTCGATTCGATATGCACCATGGCGGCCCGGTCACGGGTCACCAGCGGGGCTTGGAGATTGGGCACCCGAATTCGCGCCTCGGCGGCGAGGTCCTTGGTCGCCGGTCGCAACCCGTAGCGGAACCGCATCGGCTTGGCGCTGAGAATGTACTCGTTCAACGGACGTGGCCCGCAACTGGCGCCGCCGAGACCCATGTGCGCTGCGTCGATGCACAGGTACACCTCATCCTTCGGAATGACCCGATGGATGTTCCTCGCCTCGTCGTAGTCCCGTGCGGTGTTGTGGTGGGCGCTGATCGAGTAGGTGCCGTCCGTGACGACCAGCAGACCCCTGTTCTTCCGGTCCGTCAGGGCGGCCCAACGCACCTCGGTCTTGTTGCCGTTGTCCTGGGGTCGGACGTAACGTTCGTACTGCTCGGCTACCGGGCCGCGATAGAGTCCCACGTCGGCGCTGCGCCGGCGATCGACGTAGCTCTCGTGCGGGCCTCGGCCCAGCCACGTCAGCGTATCGAACCCTTTGGGCAGCACCAGACTGGCGCCCAGCTTGGGCAGCACCGAGAGGTTGCCATAGGGCTGGACCTGATTGGCCACGTCGATTGTCCCGTTGCCGAAGACGGTGAACGTAGCGGTGTGCATCATGCCATTGTTCGAACGGCCCGAGCAGTCCACCGTGCAGCGGACGCGGACGATGCCGTCGGCCGGCTGCTCGGCCGAGATGTCCTTGACCGAATAGGTCAGGTCGCGCAGTCCGGCACGCTCCACATCGCGACGCATCCAGGTATCGTTGTCCACCAGGGCGCGGTAGAGATTCAGCCGGGGGCCGTGCCCGTCGTGGATGACCTCGACGCCGTCATAGACCAGCGACGACAGGGTTCCGCTCGTTCGGCTGAAGATGGCCTGGAATCCTTTGCCTTTGACGACGATCGCGTCTGTGCCGTTGGTCAGGGTCACAGCGGCCAGCGCCCCCAGGTCGATCTCGGGAGCGTCCGCCACGGCATACGGCAACTTCATCTGCTCGGAGGCAACCACGTGGCCGGCCCTGGCGTACAGAGTCTTGTCCTTCCGCGCCAGGCTCACGTTCAGGAAATACTCGGCTCCCGGTTTGAGCTTGGGCTGTGGAACACTCAGCACGATGCGCGTCGATTGGCCGGGTGCAACGCTGCCCAGCTTCGCACGGCCCTTCTTCACGATGCGTCCCTCGTCGGTCAGTTGCCACTGCAGGTCGAAGTCATTCAGGTTGGTGAAGAAGTACTTGTTGGTCAACTCGACCGTCACGTTCTTGTCGCCGACGTCGGCCAGGGCGAAGCCGACGTACTGATAGACCTTCTTGACCTCCAACAGCTTGGCGGTGACGGCGCGGTCCGGCGTCACGACGCCGTTGCAGCAGAAGTTGTTGTCGTTGGGCCGGTCGCCATAGTCGCCGCCGTAGGCAAAGAACCACTCCTTCGAGCCGTCGGCGGCCGTTTCGCCGGTGTACTTGCGCAGACCCTGGTCGACCCAGTCCCAGATGCACCCGCCGATCAGACGCGGATAGGTCTCGATGGCGTCCCAATACTCCTGGAGGTTGCCGATGGCGTTGCCCATCGCGTGGGCGTATTCACACATGATGAAGGGCTTGGGCGAGTCGCTGCGTCCCTGGCCGATCAGGGCGGCGACGGACGGGTACATCACGCTGTCGATGTCGGCAACGGAGTTCATCCGCTCGTAGTGGATCGGCCGGGATGTGTCAAGATCGCGAATGGCCTGCGCCGCCGCCTCGAAATTCGGGCCGCCTCCGGCCTCGTTGCCCAGCGACCAGATCACCACCGATGGGTGGTTCTTGTCGCGCTCGACCATGCGCACGTTGCGGTCGACGTGGGCCGTCTTCCAACTGTCGACGGCCCCCAGGGTCTCGCGGCCGTATCCCATGCCGTGCGACTCGACGTTGGCCTCGTCGATGACGAACAGTCCGTAGAGGTCGCACAGGTCGTACCATAGCGGATGATCGGGATAGTGGCACGTGCGGACCGTATTGACGTTGTTCTGTTTCATCAGCTCGATGTCGCGGACCATCGAGCCGATCTCCACCGCGTGTCCGCGATCCGGGTCGTGCTCGTGACGGTTGACGCCCTTGATCTTCACCGAGACGCCGTTGACGAAGAACTGACGGTCCTTCAGCTCCACCTTGCGGAAGCCAAAGCGGCAGGCCTTGACCTCGGTGGTCCTGCCGTCGGCGTCGAGCAGCTCGAGAACCACGGTATACAAGTTTGGCGTTTCGGCCGTCCATAGCACGGGTGAATCATGATTCGCCTCTACCGTAAGGCTGATTTCCTTTCCGGGCTCGACGGTGGCCAAGTCGGACTGGCCCAGTGGGCTCTTGTGCTGCTTCGCATCGACCAGCGTCGCGCGAACCTGTCGGGTAGCCTGGCTGTCGGAGAGATTGCGCACCTTGGCGGTGATATGAATCTCGGCGTTACGGTACTGCTGGTCCAGATCGCTCAGAACGAACATGTCCCGCAATTGCACGGCCGGCGCGCTGAACAGATACACGTCGCGGAAGATACCGCTCAGACGCCAGAAGTCCTGGTCTTCGAGGTAGCTGCCGTCGCTCCAGCGGTAGACCTCGGCCGCCAGGAT
The DNA here is from genome assembly GCA_012719085.1 of Planctomycetota bacterium. Lineage (GTDB taxonomy): Bacteria > Planctomycetota > Phycisphaerae > Sedimentisphaerales > Anaerobacaceae > Anaerobaca. The sequence goes on along the minus strand of JAAYBA010000306.1, from coordinate 21,298 downwards.
ATTCTGGCCCGGCTGGAGGTACTGTGTGATGCGGAACTGGGCAGGCGTCCGGCTGCCTTCGCTGTAGCCGACCTTCTGGCCGTTGATCCAGAGGTAGAAGGCTGATGCGACGCCCTCGAAGTGGATAAAGACCTCTCGGCCGTCCCACGTTCCGGGCACGGTGAACGTGGTGCGGTAGCTGCCCACCGGGTTCGGCTCCTTGGCCGCCGTGAAATCGGCCCCAACGTCGCCGATGATCTTCGGGGGCTGACGGACGTGCGGATAGCGCACGTTCGAGTAGATCGGTGTGCCGTAACCGTGAATCTCCCAGTTCGAAGGAACGGGAATCTCATCCCAGCCGCTCACGTCGAAATCGGGCCTGTAGAAATCCACCGGCCGCTCGTCGGGCGACTTGACCCAGTGGAATTTCCACGGCCCATTGAGCGACTGCCAGTACGGCGAGTCCGTCCACTTCTTCAGGGCGTCTTTGGCGTCCTTCATGGCATGCGCGCGGATCGCCGATCTTACATCGTCAAACGACAGACCCGTGGCGGCGGGCGGCTCCTTGTTGATTCCAATGACCTGCTCGTTCTCCCAATCGGGCGCCTGCGCCCAGGCAGCCGCACATGTGACCAGTCCTGCCAAGACCATCCATCGGTAGTTCATCTTTGCACCTTCGAAAAATCCTTGTTCTTCTGATATGATGTGCCGATCATGATAGTTCAATGTGCCGGTCGATGCCATAATGGATTCTCAGTATTTGGAGGCGTCAATGCGCGAAGGCACGATCCAACAGAATGCCGACAGGATCGAGTCCGCCCGTAGTCGGGACACCGAGGACCGTAGGGCAGTTCTCAAGTCGGTCCTGGGGGTAGCAGCCGGACCGGTGGTGTTGTCGCTCTCATGCGTCTCCAACGAACCATGGTCCCGCAGAAAGCGGCCCGTGCGGTTCGGGATGGTCACGGACTGCCACTATGCCGACGTCGATCCGGCGGGGACGCGGTTCTACCGCCAGTCGCGGGACAAGCTCGGCGAATGCGTCGCCCGAATGAATGCGGAAGAAGTGGACTTTCTCATCGAGTTGGGCGATTTCAAGGACCAGGGCCGCCCGCCCGTCGAGCAGGACACGCTTGCGTATCTGGAGGAGGTCGAGGCGGTGTTCCGGCGATTCGACGGACCGACCTATCACGTCCTCGGCAACCACGATGTGGACAGCATCTCCAAGCCGCAGTTCCTGGGCCGCGTGACCAATACCGGCGTAGACTGCACCCGCAGCTACTACTCGTTTGACATCAAGGGCCTGCACGGCATCGTCCTCGACGCCAACTATCGCAGCGATGGCGCCGACTACGATCGCGGCAATTACGACTGGACCGACGCCAACATTCCCGCCGACGAACTGAATTGGCTTCGCCGAGACTTGGCTGCCGCTCGTGGTCCGGCGGTCGTCTTCGTTCACCAGTTGCTCGACGGGACCGGTGCGGTATATGTCAAGAATGCGACCGAGGTGCGCGACGTCCTCGAACGTTCGGGCAAGGTCCTCGCCGTCTTCCAGGGCCACCATCATGCCGGCGACTACAACGAGATCAACGGCATTCACTACTACACGCTGATCGCCACGGTGGAAGGCCAGGGTGCCGAGAACAATTCGTATGCGATCGTCGAGGTCTGTCCCAACCTCGATGCGATCGTCACCGGCTACCGTCGGGCGGCGTGCAAAACGTTGACCCAGGCTCGGCTCACGGAGCAGCGGGCATGACGTTCTGCTTTGTGACGACGGCCTCGGCGTAGCGGCGACCCAACTGCCGGACCGCCTCCGTGTTGAAGTGCACCTGATCGTCTTTGCAGGCCAGACCCGCCGCCGAGACCCAGAAGACGCGCTCATCCGCCTCGGCCACGGATTGGATCGCCTCGATTACGTACCGGGTCTCGGGCGCCCGGGCGATGACGGCGTCGGCGAGTGTCCCCGCCACGAACAGCAGGTCCGAGACACCGAGGTCCCGGCGAAGGTTCTGGATCAATTCCGCCAGTCGCTGTTCATAGAGTGGTCCATCCTGGGCATTGCTGTCGCTCTCGCCCTGGTGCCAGAGCACGCCTTTGATGACGCCTCGCTGCATGGCGACGCGACACCGCGCGATCGCATCGTCGTACGGATGGACGCCTGTGGCCGGGTAGTGGGCGTGGGGCTTCCACACCGAGATCGGCGAACCGCCCACCGCACAGGGGATCAGGCCGATGACGATGTTGGGATCCGCTTCGGCCATGGCCTTCCCGAAGGCCAGTCCCGGGCCGACTCCGACGATGGTCGGCTTGTCGAAATGTAGAGGCTCGACGGCGGGCGTCCAGCGGTTCTCACGATTTAGCGCGAAGACGCGCGGATGTGCGGTCTTGTCCTGCTCGGCCGGCGCACCGCGACCGGCCATGTTCGACTGGCCGGCCAGCAGGTACAGATGGAACGCGCCCTTCTCAACGTCGAGCGGCGGCGCGTCCTGCCCCGAAGTCCACACGGCCAGAATGCCTGTCAGCAGGGCGACAGCGGCAAGCGATCGGTTCATGCTCATGCACTCGCAAAAGAGGGGTATTGCGTCACGCCGACGCCAGTGCTTCGACATCGGCGATTGTCTTCGGGATCGGCGGGCCCAATACACGGGCGCTGGTGTCGGTGACGAGGACATCATCTTCGATCCGAACGCCGCCGAAGTCACGGTAGGTTTCCACCTTGGCGTAGTCGATGAAGGCGTCGCATTTCTGCTCGGCCTTCCAGCGGTCGATCAGTGTCGGAATGAAATAGATGCCCGGCTCGACCGTCACGACGTGGTCCGGCTCGACGGCCTTGGCCAGCCGCAGCGAGCGCCAGCCGAACGCGGGGTCCCTGCAAATGGTGTCGGTGTAGCCCACGTAGTCTTCGCCCAGGCCTTCCATGTCGTGGACATCGAGGCCCATCATGTGACCGAGGCCGCACTGGAAGAACAACGTGTGGGCGCCCGCTGCAACCGCCTCGTCGGGATCGCCTTTGGTCAGGCCCAGTTCCTTCAGCCCAGCCACCAGCCTCACGCAGGCCAGGCGGTGGATGTCGCGGAATTCCACGCCGGGTCGGATCGCAGCGATGGCGTTTTCCTGCGCATCGAACACGATCGAGTAGATCTCGTGCTGCTTTTGTGTAAACCGGCCGCCGACCGGAATCGTCCGTGTGACGTCGCTGGCGTACCGCATGGGCGACTCGGCGCCCGAGTCGTTGACAGCGATGTCCCCGGCCTTCAGCACGTTATTGTGGAAGGGGTTGTGCAGCGTCTCGCCGTGGATGCTGAAGATGGGCTCGAAGGCGAACCGCACGCCCAAGGCGATGGCAATGCCTGCCATGGCGCCGGCGACTTCGCGTTCGATCGCGCCGGGCCTGGTCATCTTCATTGTGGCGGTGTGCATCTGGTATGTGATGCTCAAGGCCAGTTCGATTTGCTCGATTTCTTCCGGCGATTTCACCGAACGCTGCGCGACGACGGCGCGAATCAACGACTCCGAGACGCCCTCGCCGACTGCCTGCGGTGGTATGTCCAGGAGTCTGCCGATCTTCAGGATCTGATCGTCGCGGCAGGGCGGAAGAAAGTGGATCGGCCGACCCTGGTTGCTCACCTTTTTCAGAAATGGCGGCAGGTTACTGCGCGGGGCCGTTTGCGTGATGCCCACCTGGCGGGCCTTCTCGCAGAGCGGCGTCTGCGGTCCCGTCCAGATCACGTCATCGACGGTCACATCGTCGCCGAAGAGGTATTCCGTGCCTTCATCCAGGTCGATCACGGCGGCCAGAGCCGGCTCATCGAGCCCGAAGTAGTAGAGGAACGAACTGTCCTGGCGGAACGGATAGCAGTTGTCCGCGTAGTTCATCGGCGAGGGCTCGTTGCCTGCAAACAGTGCCACGCCGGACGAGATCTGGCGGCGAAGCCCGGCGCGTCTTTGTCTGTAGATTTCGGGAGGGAACATCGGCTATTCCGTACCGGTTGGGTTCGTTCGTCCGGTCAGCAGGCTGACACCCACAAGAGCGACGACTGAGAGCGTGATGGCCGGCAGCACCGCGTCGAGGTCCGCCGCCCACGCCGGAAGGGCCGCCTTGATGAATCGCAACTCTTCCCAGGCCAGAGCCGTGACCGTGCCGACGAGAATGGACGCGACGGCGCCGTACTTCGTCGAGCGATTCCAGAACATCGCCGCCACCAGGCACGGCGTGATCGCGGCGCCATAGATCGTGAATGCGTATAACGCCTTGCGGAACACGGTGGTCGATTCGGCGAACGCCAGCGACACAAGATACGCGATGATCCCGAACGCCAGCACCAGCAGACGGCTGAGCAGCACGACGTGCTTCTCGCTGGCCTTGGGATTGATGTGGACCAGATAGACGTCCTTGATGAAGGTGGTGGCCGGGACGAGCAGGAAGGAATCGGCCGTGGAGATGATGATGCCCACCACGGTGACCAGGAACAGAATGCCCAACGGCAGCGGCATAAAGTGCTTGGCGGCGTAGATCAGCACGTAGCGACCGTTCTCGGGGTCGGGGATCAGGCTGGACGAGATCCAGGCGCTGGAGATGATCAGCAGCTCGATGGCCAGCGACAGGAAGATCATAATCAGCACCGCCGTCCGCGCGCCTTTGGCGTTCTTGCTCGCGAAGATTCGCTGGTATTGATTGGCGTCGCCGAGGATCAGCAGGAAGACGGGCAGACAGTAGTTGATGATGGTGATGGGGGAATAGACGCCCCAGAATCGCATGTGGTCCGGCCGGTCGCCCATGGCGGCAAATGCTTCCGCCATGCCGCCGAACCCGCCGGCCTTGAGCAGGAGCACGGGAAACGCAATGAGCAGCGAGACCGTAATAATGGTTCCCGTCACGATATCGGTGAATGCCAGGCTCAGCAGGCCGGCCAGCATCGTGTATGTGATAATGAAGATCGCGGCGATGATGGTCGCGTCGCGCGCGGTCAGTTTCGGTTCCGACAGGATAAGCCGACCGGAGTCGGGCAACGACACGACACGATAGAGTCTCGCTGGACTGTCGTCATCATGCCCTTCGATGACGATCTTGGCCATTGAGTTCATCTTCACCGCGATGTGGTTCCCGGCGGCCTCTTCAGCCAGTTGTCTTTGCGCCTCGATGCTGTCGGCGCCCGCGACGACGTCGATCGTAAAGGTCTCCGTTTGGGGCGACCAGCCATCGTCCGCCTTTACCTGAAAGCCGACGGTCGTCGTTCCCGTCCAACCGGTCTGCGGCTCGAAGACCAGGTAGCCCTTTCTGACCTGAGAGGGGGTCAGTTCATCGGCGGTTTGCAGGGCGACCGGGTCCTTCTTGCCGGTGATGACCTCGAGGACCATGCCGCCGGCGTTGAACTGGTAGCTGACGATTACCATGTAGGCGATGATCAGAGCCACCACGGCCAGCAGCCGGGCGGTCCGCCCGTAGCGGGAGCCGATGATCTCCGGCACGCTCGAGACCTCGATGGACCGAGCCTTGTGGGCGATCATCGACAGCAGGATCATGCCGATGAACGTCCCGCTCGGCAGGATCAGGGCCGCCATGCCGTCGCGAAAGGCCTGGCCGGCGTTGCCGACGATGGAGCCGGTGCCGATCCACACGGCCAGCATGGTGCAGACCATCACCCAGGGCGAGAGCGTCCGGCCCGCGACGGCGAAATCCGCCTGCGTCTTGACCCGGCGGGACATGTGGACGCCGATGCCCGTCAGGGCGAACAGATAGATGAGAATCGCAATGAGATAGATCATGGCACCTGCTTCGTGTCCGGACGCCGGCTGCGCGTCGGTGTCACCTGATGAACTGCTCGACGAAATACTTGGGCGTCAACGGTTCGCCGGTGGACCGGACGATCATCTCGTCCCACCGGTAGCGGGCCCCCGGGCCGAGCACGTTGTCCCGGAGGTAACGGCCCACGCGTCGGTCGCCAACATAGCTGAGCCCCTCGTCGGAATCAAGCTTCAATATCTGGCCGACGATGTGATGGTGCCATTGCGAGGCCAGCAGCTCCCCGAGCACGTAGTTGTGGTAGTAACACGGTGCGGTGGTGAAGTGCAGCTTCGAGGCCCAGCCGGCGTCGGCCGGCTCCGGCGGGCACCGGAGAAACTGGTATTTCGCGACGAGGTCCCACCAGAGTGTGTTCAAGTCCTGCCCGGGATCGGCGTACAGGGCCTTCTCGAAATGGTACATGACCAGCGCCCATCGCACGAAGAGAATCTGCTGGAATTGCAGGTAGCGGTCGCTGACGGTCTTGACTTCGGTGGTTTCCTCGTCCGAGAGTCCCAGCATCTGCTGCATCCAGGCGGCATTGCGGCTGAGCCGGCCGAAGAGCATGGCGACTGCCTCGGTGGTGAAGCTGTGCGCCGGCTCGCGTAGCAGCCAGGGTTCGTTACAGTCGTGGTACTTGCTGTACAGGGCGTGTCCCAGTTCGTGCAAAAGGGTCTCCATCCACCGCTCGGTGTCCTGCAAATTGCAGAGCACGCGGGTGTCGCCTTCGCGGTCGGCGTCGAAGCCGTAGGCGTGTGGGTACTTTCCCTCGCGTTCGTACAGGTCGCTGCGAGCCAGGATGTCATCGACGGGCAGGTCCACGCCGGCGTAGTAGCGACGGGCCAGGTCCTCGACGCGGCGGCCTTTGTAGTACCGGTCCAGGTCGAGTTCGTAAACAAGTGGCGTCCGCTGGAAGAACGGATCGTGATAATGCCAGGGCATCAGCGCCTCCGCGACGATCCCATAGCCTTTGGCCAGAATACCGTCCAGATCCTTCTTCAGCCCGGCGAACGGTTCGCGTGTCAGCGCGTCCAGTTCTTCGAAGATGCGGTCGAGCTCCGCGACGTCCTGCTCGCCCGTCACGATGGCCATCGTGTGGTAATTGTCGAAGCCAAGCTGCCGGGCTGCCTCGTTGCGGAGCTTCACCAGGCGAAGAAGGTCTGTGATGATCGCGTTGCCCACCTGCCGGCTGGCACGCCAAGCGGCCTCCCTCTTCGACGTGTTTGCCTCCGTCGTCATGAGTGTGTAGATGTCGCTCATGGTGACATCCTGGCCGTCGATGCGGCCGCGATAGCTGTTGTAGGTCTGCTGGATCTGCGTATCCAGCATCACGATTTGTGCCAGCAACTCAGGCTCGATCTGGTTTGGGAGGTAGGTGTAGTAGAGCTTGTCGATCTGGCGCACCACGCGCGGGTCGTCGATGGTTCCCGACTCCTTGAACGCCTTGATACGGGCGAAGTCGTCCCGGCTGCTGTAGACTCGCCGAATCTCAAGTTGCAGGGCTTCGTACTTGTCCCATGCCTGCGGGTTGCCCGTCGTCGTGGCATCCCAGTACGTCAGATTGGCCTGAGTCGCCAGCGGGGCGATGGTGGCCGTGTGCGCCTCGATAAAACCCGCCGGCCCGCTCTTCCTGTCGCTCGACACACAGCCGACCCCAAGCATGCTCACAAGCAGCAGAGCACTCCAAACGAACATCGGTCTCATAGCAGATCTCCTCATGCGACGCGTCGAGAGTGTACCTCTTTCGCGATCTTCGATCCGACCTTCTGTTGTGTCGTCTTCAGATCGTAGCTGGTCTGCAGGTTCAGCCAGAACTCTGCTGTCGTTCCGAAGTATCGCGCTAGTCTCAGGGCGGTGTCGGGGCTGATAGCGCGGCGCTCACGCACAATTTCGTTGATGCGAGGGGCAGGGACTTTGAGTTCCATTGCCAGGGCATGAGCGCTCATTACCAAGGGCACGAGAAACTCTTCCCGCAGAATCTCACCGGGGTGAACAGGACGCATTCTGTTTGTTGGACTCATTGTGCGATCTCCTCAGTGGTAGTCGACGATTTCGACATCCGATGCATTGCCCTCGTCGAAGGGAAAACACAGCCGCCACTGGTCGTTGATGCGAATACTCCATTGACCTTTGCGACTCCCATGCAGAGCTTCCAGACGGTTGCCGGGTGGTGAACGAAGATCTCCGATTGCCTGGGCGGCGTCGAGCATCTGCAGTTTCCGCTCGGCAACGCCGGCAATCGCCCGAAAGCGGCGAGGACACGTACCCTCGAACAATCTTCGCGTGTTCCTGCAACGGAAGCTCTTGATCATGAGCCAAGCATATAACGCTGCACGTTAAACGTCAAGCAGATACTCCGAAGTCGGCCTGCCGGACCCGCCTCCAAGGCTACCGTCAGAGGGCGTTCTGTTCGGTGCGGGCGATGATCTCGTTCTGGAGGTCGCGGCCGAGGTCGACGAAGTAGTCGCTGTAGCCGGCGACGCGGACGATCAGGTCGCGGTTTTGCTCGGGGTGCTTCTGTGCCTCACGGAGGGTCTCGGCGTCGACGACGTTGAACTGAATATGGTGGCCGTCGAGGCGGAAATAGGAGCGGATCAGTTGCGTGAGCTTGTCAAGGCTCTCATCGCCGTCGAGCACCTGGGGGTTGAACTTCATGTTCAGCAGGGTCCCGCCGGTGCGGGCGTGGTCCATCTTGGCCGCCGACTTGAGCACCGCCGTGGGCCCGTAGCGGTCGGCGCCCTGGACGGGCGAAATGCCCTCCGACAGCGGCAGTCCCGCCTTGCGGCCGTCGGGCGTCGCGCCGATCACCGAGCCGAAGTAGACGTGGACCGTCGTCGGCAGCAGGTTGATGTGGTAGCGGCCGCCCTTGGTGTTGGGCCGTCCGTCCACCGCGTCGAAGTAGACCTCGAACACCGATCGCATGACGTCGTCGGCGTAGTCGTCATCGTTGCCGTACTTGGGTGTGCGTTCCAGCAGGGTCTGCCGCAAGGGCTCGTCGCCTTTGAAGTTGCTGCGCAGCGCCGCCAGCAGTTGCGGCATCGCCACCTCTCCGTGGTCGAACACATGGTACTTGATCGCGGTCAGCGCATCGGTGATCGTGCCCAGCCCGACGCCTTGGATGTAGTTGGTGTTGTAGCGGGCGCCGCCGTCATGGTAGTCCTTGCCTTTGGCGATGCAGTCGTCGATCAGGATCGACAGGAACGGAGCGGGCATGTACGTCGCGTAGAGCCGCTCGATGACGTTGTTGCCCCGCATCTTGATGTCCATGATGCAGTTGACCTGCCGGCGGAACGCCTCGAATAACTGCTCGAAGGTCTCGAATCGCGCGGGGTCGCCCGTCTGCGGGCCGAGCCGCCGGCCCGTCCTCGGATCGACGCCATCGTTCAGCGTCAGCTCCAGGACCTTGGGCAGGTTGAAGTAGCCGGTCAGGATGTAGCTCTCTTTGCCGAATGCGCCGACCTCGACGCAGCCGCTGGAGCCACCGTTGCGGGCGTCGGCCACGGACTTGCCCATGCGGACCAGTTCCTGCACGATCAGGTCACAGTTGAACACCGACGGCTGGCCGAACCCGGTGCGGATGATCTGCGTCGCTCGCTTGATGAACCGGTCGGGGTTCTTCTTGCTGACCTGGATGGAACTGCTGGGCTGGACGAGACGCATCTCTTCGATCACGTCGAGCACGAGGAATGTCACCTCGTTGACGCCGTCGGAGCCATCCTCCTTCAGGCCGCCGCCGTTGATCTGGGCGAAGTCGGTATACGTGCCGCTCTCGGCGGCTGTCACGCCCACCTTGGGCGGTGCCGGCTGATTGTTGAACTTGACCCAGAAGCACTGAAGCAGCTCGCGGGCCTGCTCGGCGGTCAGCGTTCCTTCGTCGAGCCCTCGCCGGTAGAACGGATAGAGGTGCTGATCCAGACGGCCCGGGTTGAAGGAGTCCCACGGATTCATCTCGGTCGTCACGCTGAGGTGGACGAACCAATAGTACTGAAGCGCTTCCCAGAAATCGCGCGGCGCGTGTGCGGGGACATGCGAACAGACCTGAGCGATCCGTTCGAGTTCGGTCTTCCGCTGAGGATCGGATTCCTGCTTGACCATCTCACGGGCCTTCTCCGCATGACGCTCGGCGAAGCGGATCAGCGCATCGGCGCAGATGCGCATCGCCTTAAGCTGTTCCTGCTTCGCATAGGCCGTCGGGTCGTTGAGGTAGTCCAGACCATCCAGGCTGCGCTGAATGTCCTGCTGGAAATCGAGCATGCCCTTGCGGTAGATCTTGTCGTCCAGCACCGTATGCCCCGGCGATCGCTGTTCCATGAATTCGGTGAACAGACCCGCCTCGTAGGTGGCCTTCCACTCGTCGGTCATCTCGCGGAAGATCCGTTCGCGCATGGTCCGTCCCTGCCAGAACGGGATGATCGTCTCGGCGTAGACCTTTCGCACCTCGGGACTCACGGCGAACGAGGTCTTCTCGCGCGAGTTGAGGATGTCCAGATCGCTGAGCGTGTGGCAGCACAATTCGGGATAGGTCGGGGTCGCCTTGGGGGCGTGGCCCTTTTCGCCGACGATCAGCTCACCGTCGCCGATGTAGACGGTCTTGTGTTCCATCAGATGTTGAAAGGCCAGAGCCCGTGTGACCGGGATGCTCTCGCGCCAGGCGGCCCCGCTCTGGTAGAACTGAGTCATCAGTTCGGCCCGTTCGCTGGAAATATAAGGGTGCGTTTCGACGCTCTGCTCGCGAAGTTTTTTGACACGCTCGTTCATCGTCTATCCACCTGTCGTGACCTCGAATCCGTACCCTCGCAGGGTCCTGGCGATCTCGGCCATCTGTTCATCACTGGGGCTTTCGCCCTCCATCAGGTCGAAGCCTGCGGTCAGCCGGACCGATTTCTCCAGGCCGCCGCGATTGTAAGGCAGGATATCAATCCTCTTGACCGTCGGCAACGACTGGGCGAATCGGGCCGTGTTCTCGATATTGCCTGGGTCGTCGTTGAACCCCGGCACGATCGGAATCCGGACGACCACTTTCTTGCCTACCTCGGCCAGCATCCTGAGATTGGCCAGGACAAGGTCGTTCGGCACGCCCGTATACCGTTCGTGTATCGGTGAATCCATGTGCTTGATGTCGCACAGGAACAGATCGGCGACCTCGGCGACCCGCCGAACCAGATCGCCCTTGGCGTGGCAGGTCGTATCGACCGCTGTATGTATGCCCTCGGCTCGGCAGCGGTTCAGCAGCGCCAGCAGAAAATCGCCCTGCATCAGCGGTTCTCCGCCGGAAAACGTGACCCCGCCGCCCGACTGGTCGTAAAAGATCACGTCCTTGACGACCTCCGCCATCACCTCGGCTACGGTCATCTGCTGGCCGATGATTTCCCGGGCGCCGGCCGGACATTCGACGGCACAACGGCCGCAGAGAACGCATTTCTCCACATCCGTCGCAGGATAGCCGTCCGGGAACGTGATGGCCTTGCCCAAGCAGACGGTCTCACACCGCCCACAGCGGACACATCGACCCTGCCGAAAGCTGTGTTCCGGCAGGCCCTGCCAGCTCTCCGGATTGTGGCACCAGCGGCACCGCAGCGGGCAGCCTTTGAAGAAGACCGTCGTGCGGATCCCGGGACCGTCGTGGATCGCGTACTTTTTGATGTCGAAAACGATCCCCTGCGCGTCCGACGCCGGCGCCTTGCCGTGCGTCGCCGTCCGCAGATGGCTGTAAGCAGATTGTCCGTCGTGCTCTGTCTTCACCAAAGTTACCATCCCCGTGATCCATCACCCGCATGACCTTCTCCCCAAGGTTCAGCATACCCAAATATCGCTGCGGAAACAAGATACCATCACCCGTCCACTTGCTTGGGCAGGGAAATACAGGGGCGGATGATTATTCGCCCCTACAGCCTTTACAGAAAGGGGGGGCATCGGCGAATATGGCTGGCGACAGGGACTGGCTGGAGCCGAAACAGGCGAATCGTTGGATGAGTGTGAGGTGCACGATGAGACGATGGGGACTGGTTCTACGACTGATCGTGGTACTTGGTGGGGGACTGGCTATGAGCGCGGACGTCCGCTCTGCACAGGAAGCCATTGTGGAAGCGGAGTTGATTTTCCCGTTGGAGGGCCGGCCGACGCCGGGCTGTCATGCCTCGACCATCGAGCAGACTCGCAGCGGGCAAATCGTTGCGGCGTGGTTCGCCGGCGCCGACGAGGGTGAAGACGACGTCGGCATCTGGGTTTCGCGACTGGAGGACGGCCGCTGGTCGAGACCGGTGGAGGTGGCCAACGGGGTGATGTCGATCCAGCGGCGGTACCCGTGCTGGAACCCCGTTCTGTTCCAGCCGAAGGAAGGACCGTTGGTGCTGTTCTTCAAGGTGGGCCCGACGCCGCGCGAGTGGTGGGGCCACTGGACTGTTTCGGCCGATGACGGTCGGACCTGGGCGCGGCCGCAACTGCTGCCTCCGCAGGCGATGGGACCGATCAAGAACAAGCCGATCCAGCTCGACGACGGCCGCATCCTGTGCCCATCCAGCAGCGAGCATCAGGGCTGGCGCGTTCACGTGGAGATCACGAGCGACCTGAAGGACTGGCGCATGGTCGGTCCGCTCAACGACGGCAAAGAGTACGGCGTGATTCAGCCGACGATCCTGACCTACCCGGATGGCCGGCTCCAGATGCTCTGCCGCACGCGGGGCAAAGGGTACGTCACCCAGAGCTGGTCGACCGACGGCGGCTCGACCTGGAGTCCGTTCAGCGTCACAAGCCTGCCCAACCCCAACTCGGGGATCGACGGCGTCACGCTCAAGGACGGGCGGCAACTGCTCGTCTTCAACAACACGCCCAAAGGACGCAGTCCGCTCAATGTGGCGGTTTCGTCGGATGGGCAGAACTGGGATGTGGTGCTGACGCTCGAAGACCAACCCGGTGAGTACTCCTATCCGGCCGTCATTCAGGCCGCCGATGGGCTCGTCCACACCACATACACGTACCATCGCAAGAGCATCAAACACGTCGTCATCGATCCGGGCAAGCTCTGATCCCTGCGCAGGGCCGCGATCTGCGGGGCATTCGGGGCAATTGCGCAAACCCTACGCGCATGGTGGGCGTATAGGACCAACAGGACCCATAGGACCTATACCGAATCCCGACCGGCAGAGGGATCGGGGCGGTGTTTCAGGGAAGGAGAACGGATATGATCGACACGGAAGCGATCGCCGAGTTGGCATACGATCTGGCCCGCCACGACTTTTCGCACCCATCCGGGCGGCGCGATGTAGGATTCCGAGAGAAACCGATCTGGCAGAAGGTCCGCGCATTGGGCACGCGGTTGTGGCTGGACACCGGCGACATCGACGAGGCCGCCGCGCTGTGGTGCTGCGAGTTCGACGCGTTGACGACGAACAACACGCTTCTCAACAAGGAGATTCAGAAGGGCTCGTACGACGATCTCATTCGCGAGGCGGCCGAGGCGATTCGCCGGACCGCGCGTGAGATCGACGAGCAGGAGTTGGTCCTGGAGATCGCGTTCGTCCTCAACGCCCGCCACGCTTTGAAGCTCGTCGAGAGGTTCGACGCACACGTGAGCGTGGAACTGCACACCGACCTCGGTCACGACGTGGAGCGCTCGGTGGCCTACGGGCGGCGATACTTCGATATCTGCCCGGAACGGTTCTACGTGAAGGTGCCGCTGACGCCGGCCGGGCTGCTGGCGGCTCGGCAGCTCGGCCAGGAGGGCGTGCCGGTCAATTTCACGCTGGGTTTCTCGGCCCGGCAGAACTACGCAATCGCCTTACTGGCCCAGCCTCGATTCGTCAACGTCTTCATGGGCCGGCTCAACGCCTTCGTCGCCGATAACAAGCTGGGCGATGGCCGCAACATCGGAGAAAAGGCGACGCTGGCGACGCAACGAATGCTCGTCGAACTGCGCGACGCCCGCAGAACGCGTTCGCTGCTGATCGGGGCCAGCGTGCGGGAGGGCGCGCAGGTTGCGGCCCTGACGGGGCTCGATGTCCTGACGATGCCCCCGAAGGCGGCGGCGCAGTATGAGGAAGCTCCGTCCGCTGGACTATCGTCGCAGGTTCAGACCGATCCGGCCGTTCCACTGGCCGAAGGCGTCAGTCTCGAAGACTTCAACGCCGGAACGCTGTGGGACGTCCCTCAAGTCTTCAAGGACAGCGTCGAAGGCCTCCTTCAGGAAGACATGGATACGATGACGCCTGACGACGTTCGATCCCATTTTGCGCGGCGTGGGCTTGCCGATTTCCTTCCCGACTGGTCGCCCGAAGACGTTCGCACGGCGGCCGGCGATGGCAAGATCCCCGTTTTCACCACGTGGAAGGAACGGCTCTCCAAGGGTGCCATTGGCCTTGACGCCCTGTTGAATCTCAGCGCTTTCGAGGCCTTTGCCATCGACCAGAGGGCGCTGGACGACCGCATTCGGTCGCTGATCTGACCGGTCCCGGTGGGGAACACGGCCGCCTGCTTTTGCTGAATATCCACTGTTGTTGCTTTCCGCATGTTCCGGCCTGCGGTAGAATGGCCGGGGCAGGGGTTGTCGGTGCGTCGCCCCCCAGGCAGGGACGGGATTGAGGCAGGCATGGTTGGAATCGTTTCCAAGCCGGACACACAGGAAAAGCTCGAAATCCTCAGTGCCGACGCCCAGTACGATCTGGCGTGCGCCTGCGGGACCAACCGAGACGAAGGGCGCCGGCGCGGCAGTGACGGACGATGGATCTATCCGGTTACGCTGCCCAGCGGCGGACGGAGCGTCCTGTTCAAGAGCCTGATCTCCAACGTCTGCACGAACGACTGCAAGTACTGCCCGCTCCGGGAGCAACAGGATGTTCGGCGGTGCAGTCTCAGCCCGGACGAAACGGCTAACGTGTTCCTGGACTATTACCGGCAGAGGAAGGTTTTCGGCCTGTTTCTCAGTTCCGGGGTCATCGGCTCACCCGATGCGACCATGGACCGGCTCACTGCCACGGCCCGGCTGCTACGACGCAAGCACGGGTTCAGGGGATACATCCATCTGAAGGTCATTCCCGGCGCCAGCGACGCGGCCGTCGAGGAGGCGGTCTCGCTGGCCAGTGCGGTGTCGTTGAATATCGAGACGCCGGGGCGGAAGAACCTCGCCAGGCTTTCCAGCCGCAAGGACTACATCCGCGACATCATCGAGCCGATCAAATTGATCAGCCGGCTGACGGCTCGGGGTGCGCGGTTTTCCCGGGTTAAGCAGACTACCCAGTTTATCGTGGGCGCCGCCGGTGAATCGGACGCCGAGATCGTCAAGTACATGGCTGGGCTCTACGACCGTCTGCACATGCAGCGCATCTACTTCAGTGCCTATCAGCGCGGCGCCGGGGATGCCTCGCTGGACCTCGACCCGAGCATGCCCGCCGATCCGGCCCAGCCCTTCGTCCGGGAGCACCGCCTCTATCAGGTGGACTTCCTGATGCGCAAGTATGGCTTCAAAGACAGCGATATCGCCTTCGATTCACGGGGCCGGTTGTCGCTCGATGCCGACCCCAAAGAGCTGTGGGCCCGAAACCACCCGGAGTTCTACCCTGTCGATGCGAACCGGGCCTCGCGACTGGATCTGCTTCGTGTGCCCGGGTTGGGGCCTCTGACCGTCGATCGGATCATCAAACAGCGGGCCGATCGGCGAATCCGAAGCCTGGAGGATATCGGTCGGGTCGGCGTCAGGCTGGGCCGGGCGACGCCCTATCTGATCTTCTGAAGATTTTCATTGCGTACGGGTTCGGGCTCCTTATAATTCGCTGCCTGACCGAGCGTTAGGCCGATATGCGGCCCAATGGTAATCGGGGTCCTCGAGAATATGAAAAGGAGGTGAAGATGCAGAGCATGGTTCCCTCAAGGGTCTTTTTGACCAAGGGCGTCGGACGGCACAAATACCAGCTCAAGTCGTTTGAGGAGGCTCTGAGAAAGGCCGGCGTGGCCCAGCAGAACCTGGTCCAGGTCTCCTCGATTCTGCCGCCCAAGTGCAAGATCATCAGCCGAGACAAAGGCCTTGCCGAGTTGACGCCGGGGCAGGTGTGTTTCTGCGTCATGGCCCGTGCCGATACGGACGAGCACGGCCGCCTGGTCGCTTCCTCCGTGGGGATCGCAGTCCCCAAAGACGGCCGCAAATGGGGGTATCTCAGCGAGGTCCACGGTCACGGAATGGACCAGCGCGAAGCAGCCGATCTGGCCGAAGACCTGGCGGCTGGCATGCTCGGGACCACACTGGGCCTGGAAGTCGATCCGAACAAGGCATGGTCCGAGAAAGAACAGGTTTACAAGTCCAGCGGGCTGATCATTCGCACGTCGAACATCACACAGACCGCCCGGGGCAAGAGAGATCTCTGGACCACGGTAGTGGCGATCGCCATGTTCGTCTTCGATTGATGACCGAGGCGGGGCCGTCGATCATCCCGATGGCTCCCAATGGGCATCGCGAGCATTGCTCGTCGGGCGCGGGGAGGCACTATGGCCTGGAGTTTCCCGCGATGGTCCAGGTTCGCGACACGACAGGTGCGCATGACAGGACAAATCATCGTCCACCGTATGATGCGGAGTGACCGAGATGAATAAGAAGGACCTGCTCAGAGAGTTCGTCAAGCACGTCGATATCAAGGCGTTCGATTCGACGCCCATCATTGATGCGATGCGCGAGATGTCGTTTACCGCCAGGGACACCGCGCGGGCCGCCGACATTCTGGCTGCCATGATCGAGGACGCCAACTGCACCATCATGCTCTGTATCGCCGGGAGCACCAGCGCCGGCGGCTGCATGCAGGTCTACGTCGATATGGTCCGCCACAATATGGTCGATGCGATCGTTGCGACCGGGGCGACCATCGTCGATATGGACTTCTTCGAGGCGATTGGCTTCCGGCACTACAAAGGTAGTCCGTTCGTGGACGACAATAAGCTCAGAGAGCTCTATATCGACCGGATCTACGATACGTACATCGACGAAGAACAGCTCCAGGTCTGCGACGAGACCATCAAACAGATCGCCGACGGCCTGGAGAAGCGCCCCCATTCCTCGCGCCAGTTCATCCGAGAGATGGGCAAATACCTGACCCAGCACGCCAAGAAGAAGGACTCTCTGGTCCAGACGGCCTACGAGTGCGACGTGCCGATCTTCTGCCCGGCCTTCTCCGACTCCAGTGCGGGCTTCGGTCTCGTCAAGCACCAGGTCGAGAACCCCGACAAGCACGTCTCGATCGACTCGGTGAAGGATTTCCGCGAACTGACGGAGATCAAGATCCGGTCCAACGTTTCCGGGCTGTTCATGATCGGCGGCGGGGTACCCAAGAACTTTGCCCAGGACACCGTCGTTTGTGCCGAGGTGCTCGGCCACTCGGTCGATATGCACAAGTATGCGGTGCAGATCACCGTGGCGGACGTTCGCGACGGCGCCTGCTCCAGTTCCACCCTGAAAGAGGCCTGCTCCTGGGGCAAGGTGGAGACCGGCTGCGAGCAGATGGTCTATGCGGAGGCGACCAGCGTGTTGCCTCTGATCGCCAGCTACGCATACCACAAACGCGGCTGGGAACAGCGGTCTGCCCGACGTTGCGCGAGGGTCTTCGAGCCGGTTCCCACGGGAGAGCGGAAATGACCGGAAGGCTGAGAACGGCGGCGTCCGAAAAAAGAGGTGCTTTGGTCCTGGCGGTCGTCCTGTTGGTTTCCGCCGGGTGCGGTGACAGCGACCTGGAAAAGGCCCAGCAGGACGCCAGGGAGGCCAAGGCGGCGGTCAAGAAACTCGAACTGAGTCTGGCCAAGGCCATGCAGGAAATCGCCGACCAGAGGGCCGAGTTGACCGTGGTGCGCGAGACCCGCGACGAGCTCCAGCGACAGGTCGATCAGCTTGCCCAGGAGCGGGACAATGCCGCCGCCCTGGCGCAGCAGGCCGAGCAGGTGATCACGCATCTCAGTTCGCGCGCCGAGGGACAGGTCGGCGCCACCGCCGCCTTGCGCAAGCAGGTTGAGGATCTCAAGGCGGTGATCGCCGACCAGCAGGCCCTCATCGAGGAATTGCAGAAGGGCGAGGCCGTCGAGTCGCTCGTGCCAAGCCAGCCGGAGGGGGCCGACGACGCCAATGAGCCAGAGGGCGGTCCCGATGCGTAGAGCGTCCCGGACGCGCTGACGCACACATCGCAGGGGAGGGGGCCCTTGCCTCGCTTCGTGCGCGGCCCTCGTGCAGTTTGTCCTTGCATGTTCCTGGGACCGTTGTAGCATGAAGCAAGTCTCGCCGACGTGAGTCGAACACACACACAGAGAGTGGATGTACGACGTCTGCATGAGTAGTCTTGTCATGGAGGACATCGACATGTGGGATACTCTATTGAGCTGGAAGGAGTGGCTCTGGCCGACGTTGGTGCTGTCGCTTGCGGTCCTGGCGGCCTTGGCCTGCCATTTTGTCATCGTCACCGTTCTGTCGTATTTTTCCCGGCGAAGTGCGTCGAAAGTGGATGACGTGTTGCTCCGTCATCTTCACCGTCCGGTTCGCTGGATCATGGTGGCGGTGGCGTTTCGATTGGCCCTTGATCCGCTCGATCTGCCTGATGGAGTCCGGAATCTCGCTCTGATGGTTTTCGGCCTGAGCTTCATTGCGCTGATCGCGTGGCTCCTTATCAGGGCCGTCTATATCCTCAACGATGTGGTGACATTGCGTTTTCAGGTCGATGTCAAGGACAACCTGCGGGCGCGGAAGATCCATACACAGTTGCGCGTGCTTCGCCAGATCCTCGTGATCGTGATCGTTATTATCGCCTCGGCCTCGATTCTGATGACGTTTCCCAAGGTCCGTCAGCTCGGGACGGCCATTCTGGCGTCGGCCGGCATCATCGGCATCGTGGTCGGTCTGGCCGCCCAGAAGACCATCGGCACGATCATCGCGGGCCTGCAGATTGCCTTCACGCAGCCGATCCGGCTGGACGACGTCGTGATCGTCGAGGGGGAATGGGGCCGGATTGAGGAAATCACGCTGACGTACGTCGTCGTGCGCATCTGGGATCTGCGGCGGCTGATCGTGCCGATCACGTATTTCATCGAAAGCCCGTTCCAGAACTGGACGCGCACCTCGGCCGATATTCTCGGAACGGTCTTCCTTTACGTCGATCATACGGTCCCGATCGACGCCGTCCGGGCCGAGCTTCAGAAGACTCTCGACGCGTCGGAGGCCTGGGACCGCAAAGTGTGCGTGCTCCAGGTGACCAACACGTCCGAGCGAACCGTCGAACTGAGGGCCCTGATGAGCGCGGCGGATGCCTCGCTGGCCTGGGATCTCCGCTGTGAGGTGCGGGAGAAGCTCGTCGAGTTCATCCGAAGGGATTATCCCCATGCGCTGCCGCGTCTTCGCGCCGAACTGGAAAAAGGAGTGTGTTCATGAAAATAGAGAAGAAGGACAAGATCAAACTCCTCGCCCTGATTGTCGTTGCGGTCCTGGCGGTCATCATCTTCCTGCAGAACACGGAGGAGGTGGAGACCCGGATTCTGTTCGCGACGTTTCCCATGTCCCGCGCCCTGTTGCTCATGCTGACCTTTGCGCTCGGACTGCTGACCGGTATCCTGGTCACCACGAACTTCTTGAGAAAGAAGGCCAAGCCCTGATCCATCGCCGGAAAGGAACGCTGCGAATATGGCCGCCAAGCTGAAAGTCGGACGGATGTCCGTCGCCAGACGCTCGAAGAAGGCCGGACTGCCGCCCGGAACGCTCGTCTACACGGGAGAGCAGAGGATCGAAGCGGTTCGGATCACCGTCATCGACTACGACGAGCAACGCGTTCAGGAAAAGCACGTCGCGTCGATCGAGGAATGCCTTCCTCTTCTCGTCGCGCCCACGATGACATGGGTCAATATCGACGGCCTGCATGACGTCAGCGTGATCGAGAAGCTCGGCACAGCGTTCGACCTTCACCCCCTTCTTCTTGAGGACATCCTGAGCACCGCCCAACGCCCCAAATTCGAGGACTACGAAAAGAGCATCTTTCTCGTGCTGAAGATGCTCCGTTTCGGCGACGATCATCAGGTCGTCGAGACCGAGCAGGTCAGTCTGATCGTCGGGCCCAACTTCGTATTGTCGTTCCAGGAGCGGGTCGGCGACGTTTTCGATTCGGTGCGCGACCGCCTCCGCAGTGGCAAAGGTCGCATCCGCAAACTCGGCGCCGATTACCTGGCGTATTCGCTATTGGATGCCATTGTCGACAGCTATTTCCTGGTTCTTGAGAAGCTCGGCGAACGAATCGAGGACCTGGAGGAGGAACTGGTCAGCGACCCGAGCCAGAAGACGCTTCGGCACATCCACACGCTCAAGCGAGAGATGATCACGCTGCGTCGGTCCATCTGGCCTCTGCGCGAGTTGGTCGGCGGGCTCCAGCGGAGCGAATCGCCCCTGGTGGCCGAATCGACGCGCGTCTACCTTCGAGACGTCTACGACCATACCGTCCAGATCATCGACACGATCGAGAGTTTTCGCGACATGGTTTCGGGAATGCTGGACATCTACCTGTCGAGCGTCAGCAATCGGATGAACGCCGTAATGAAGGTGCTGACCATCATCGCGACACTGTTCATCCCTCTGACCTTCATTGCCGGGGTCTATGGGATGAACTTCGAACACATGCCGGAGTTGAAATGGCGTTACAGCTATGCGGTGGTCTGGGCGGTGATGATCGGTGTTGCCTCGATCATGCTGGCGTATTTCCGGAGGAAGAAATGGCTCTGATGCGGCCCAACATCCTCCCAAAACACGACGCCGACGGCAACAGGGGGCTTGCGGAACCGAGGCCGAGAGGATATGACATGGGGCGCCCACCATGGCTGTGGCCGGTAGGGCCGGGATTTGCGAAGACGTTGACCTATCAAGACGGTTCCCGAGGGTCTTCAGAGGGGATGAAGTTGTTGTCGCTATGATGCTTGCCGCTGCCGCATTTATCGAGTCTCCTGTATTCGCCTGGGTGGTTTTGCCCGTTCTGATCTTCCTGGCCCGCATCTGCGACGTGACTCTGGGGACCGTGCGTCTGATCTTTGTATCGCGGGGCTTCAAGTACCTGGCTCCGATGGTGGGCTTCTTCGAGGTGCTGATCTGGATCCTTGTGATCGGTCAGATCATGCAGAACCTCTCGAACTGGCTCTGCTACGTGGCCTATGCCGGTGGTTTTGCCACGGGTAACTACGTGGGCATGCGGGTGGCCGAGAAGCTGTCGCTGGGAATCGTGCTGATCCGCATCATCACGCAGCGAGGCGCCCATGCCCTCTTGGATTGTCTGCGCAAGGGCGACTATGGCGTGACCAGCGTGGATGGCGAGGGGGCCGTCGGCCCGGTGCAGGTCATCTTCACGATAGTCCCTCGGCGGGAGGTCAGCGCGGTCGTGGACCTGGTCAAGGCCTACAATCCGAAGGCGTTCTACTCTATCGAGGAAGTAGGTCTTGTGGAGAAGGGTGTCTTTCCCGCCAGGAAGGACCTCCGCTACATCGGTCTGGAGCGGTTTCTCCGGCCGTCACGCAAGCGCAAATAGCGTATCAGGGCTGTTCACAGGC
>JAAYBA010000305.1 GCA_012719085.1 Planctomycetota bacterium | reverse complement strand
AGCAGCTTCTTCTCCGCCTGGAGTGTCCAGAGTCCGTCCTTCAGGCAGGCCGCTACCTCGGGCCGCTTGGCTGCAAGCTCTTCGAGACAAAGCAGCGGGAGATCTCTGCACGCCGGGTAAACGACGATCTTGCCGGCGATCGAACGATCCTCCACGGCGCGAATCCCGTCGAGTGCTCCTGCCAGCCCGGAAACGGCCGCGACGCTGACGTTGGTGTCGAGCCGGTTGGACTCGACCTTGGCCAGCATCCGTTTCATGTCGTCGAGCGTTGACCCGCTGGTCCCAATGAAGTACAGGCGTTTCTCGATATAAGCGTTCAGGTCGATCTTGCCCGTAACGTTTGCAGGGATGCCGGCGAAGATGTTGATGATCCCATGTTGTGCGGCGTCCTGCACGGCGGCGGCCACCAGCTCGGGAATCGGCGCCATCAGGACCGAATAGCCGAACTCCTCGTCGCTCGGCGGCTGCTTGGCGTTGTACGGGACGTATTCGAGGCCGTTGGTCTCGGCCAGCGGCTGGGCGATCTTCGTCAGCATCGCCAGCCGGTTGTCGTCGACGTCGCCCGCGTAGACGCTGACGCCCTCGACTCCCTGGCACAGGTTGCGTATGACGTGCATCATTCCCATCGGTCCACCGGCCCCGACAACGTTGATCTTGTCGCCGTGGCGGATTTCGCCTGTCCTGGGGATAGTCTTCATCGAACCGGCCGGGTCGGTGTCGGTGGTTCCGACGATACGAATGCCGCCATAGTGGACGCGGCCGACCATCGTGACCACGGGCCGGCTGAAGCGGTCGCCGCAGAGGACGATGTTCAGGATCCCGTTGGCCGCGACCTTGGCGAACAGCTCTTCCACCGTTCCGGCGTTCGATCCGAAGTAGACCACGTCATCGAAGGCGGCGTCGTCCACGTCGTCATGCTCGCGCGCCCGAACCACCGGCGCCGGCAGATTGGCCGGAGGGCCCGACTTCGAGACCCATGTGATCTGGGCCGGCGTGCCGTAGCGCTTGAACAGATTGCCGAGTCGGCCTTCCGGCAGGTCGGTCTCCACGACGATCAGCATCTGACCGCCCGCCTTGAGGCTCGTGCGCTCCGCCGAGGCGTAGGCGTCCTCGACGCAGGCCCAGGGCTCGACCAGTGCAATGGCCGAGCCCGACCGATCCTCACAGGCCGGAATCAGCATGGACTCGCCGTCGGGGCTGGTGATCGCCCGCTCGTCCATCAGAACATACTCCTGCAGGGCGCCCTCGAAGTTGTAGCCAAAGGCTGCGTTCGAACTGACGGTCTTCAGCCAGCGATAGTCCGTCTGCACGAGATACCGTTCGCCGGGCTTGTGCCTGGTGACGCCGGGGCCCACCTCGACGATGCGGACGACCGTCTCATGGCCCGGCACCGTCGGCTTGTCGTTCGGGACGTAACTGGGGATCTGCGCGAGGGCGTCAGGCTCGATGCCGGAGACGACGGGGCCCTTGCGGACGTGACCGGTGAACTGCTTGAGCAGCTTCAGGTCGGAGAAGCACAGCCCCACGACCTCGACCTTCGCGAGGATCTGGCGCGGGCCCGGCCGGAAGACCTCTTTGGATTGGTTGAGGACGAGTTGATCGGGGCCCACCAGTTGCACGGCCCATTGCGATGTGGGGATATTCGTCATGGTCCAAGCTTTCATTTCTCTGCTGATTGCATGTCAAAGACAGGTGTTCGGCGATTCATTGCGTCGTTTCGCAGCACGGACTTCCGGAACTGGACGGGGTCTGACGGTTCTTCATTTGCCAACCTGTCGGATGACTTCTTCGGGCGTGGCCCTTTCGCTGAGGCCGGCCAGGTTCGTCTCCTGGTCCGGCTGCATCGATTGGCCGAACGCCGCGAAGAAATCGTTGCGCGCTGCTCGGTCCGCAAATCGCTGGCAGGCCCACTCGCTGCTGTAGCCCAGACCGCACTGCCGCTGCAAGACCGAGTGAGCGTACACGATGTAGGCCCCCTTCAGGAAGACCGGCAGCAGGGGGGCCAGTTCGCCCGTGGCGAAATCGTCGACGAATTTCTGGCCCGGGCTGTTCATCTCGGTGCCTCCGACGACGACCAGGTTGCGGCGCTGGGCGATCTCGATCACCTCGTAAAGGTTCTTGACCTTCTCGTCCTGTTGTCCGGGCGTGTAGTTGCGATCGGGGATCACGTTGATCGCGACGGCGCCGGTGCTCATCGCCACGTCGAGCAACTCTTCGATGTCGCGTTCGCCGTCGCTGGCGCCGTCGAGCCATGTGTGCGTGGGCATTCCGCCGCAGGCGAGGATGAACCGGTTCGTCTCGGCCATCAACGGAAACGAGCCTTCATCGGGCTGGACGTAACCGACCCCGCCTCGTTTCATCGTCTTGGCGCGGATGGTGTTCAGCAGGTTGCGGCCCTCGGGCAGGTCCAGGGTCTCGGCGCCGACGCCCAGCTTCTGGGCCCAGAATTCGGCGAGGGCTTTGTCGTCGCCGAAACGCTCGGCGGCCTTGCGGGCGTAGGCCAGGCACATGTGCCGTTCCGTGGCGTTGCCGGCCGGGGTAAGCGGCCGAAGATCCCGCTCGTAGTCCAGCTCGACCGGGCGCAGGTGCGCGTTCACGCGCGCCATCAGATCGAGGTTCCTCTTCTGCGCGGTGTCCTTGAGACCTTTGAGGAAGTCCTTCTCGCAGGCCGGCACCTCCGCGCTGGGGAACCCGACGCCCATGTGGTACGAAATGCCCGGCTCGCCCGGCGAGTTGATGACGCGCGTGGAGAACTCGGGCACATAGACGCGCGTCTCCAGGCCCGAGCAGCCTTTCAGGCCGAGCTTGTGGCGCGCCTGCTGGAACTCATCGAGGGCATCGAGCACGTCGAAATCCACGGTGCCGGCCACCGCCAGAGACGCCTTGCGGGCCAGCCACGCGAATTTTGTGGGCGAATAGCCATACGTGTTGTAGGAGAAGAACGTATGGCAATGCAGGTTCACGAACTCACCCGGTTCCGGTAGTTCGATGTGACCCGATTCGATCCTGTCGCACAGAGCCGACAGCGCCCGTTGGCGTTCGGCGAGATCGAAACTGTCCAGTTGCTGTTCGAGTGAGTCGATCAAGTGGTTCTCTCCTTCGGATGCCATGTCGCCGGCGTCAGCGTTTCATAAACCGCTCGTATCTTTGCGTCCACTCCGGCGTGTCCTGAGGCCGGTATTCCTTCAGGTCGAAGGAATGGCGGACGATGGCTCTCGCTTCGTCGATGCCCTTAAGCCGGCCGGCGGCGATAGCCTGCATCAGGATGTTGCCGCTGGCGGTCGCCTCGATCGGGCCGGCGACGACTCGCTTGCCCGTGGCATCGGCGGCGAACTGGCACAGCAGCTCATTCTGGATCCCACCGCCGACGATGTGGAGCACGTCGATGGGATCGCCCGTGACGTCTTCGATGGCTTCGAGGGTGCGTCGGTACTTCAGGGCCAGGCTCTCCAGAACCAGCCGGATCATTTGTCCCTTGTCGGCAGTGGTCGGCTGACCCGTTTGTGTCAGGTGATTGTTGATCCGGGTCGGCATGTCGCCCGGCGCCAGGAAGTCGCTGCAATCGCAGTCGATGATCCCGAAGAAGGGCCTGGCCTTGGCCGCCATGTCGGTCAGCTCGCTGTAGGAGAGATCCTGTCCCTCGCGCTGCCATTGCCGCTTGCACTCCTGGACCAGCCAGAGGCCCATGATATTCTTCAGCAGGCGGATCGTGTTCCGCACGCCGCCCTCGTTCGTGAAGCCGTACTCGAATGTCTTGTCATTGATGATGGCCTTGGGAATCTCGACTCCCATCAGGCTCCATGTCCCCGACGACAGATACGCCCAGTCACGGCCGGACCCCGGCACGCCGAGCACCGCCGAGGCGGTGTCGTGCGAGCCGACCGCGATGACGGGGATCTTCGGGCAGCCGATCTCGCGGGCAACGTCGTCGGTCAGTGGTCCGACCACCGTGCCGGGCATGATGATCTCGGGCATGATCTGCATCGGCAGGCCGAGCTTCTCGAAGATTGCCTTGGACCATCGTCCCGTCGCCATGTCCATCATCTGCGACGTGCTGGCCAGCGTGTACTCGCCGAAGACCTTGCCGCAAAGGAAGTAGCTCAGCAGGTCAGCCATGAAGATCAGTTTGCCGGTCTTGGCCATCGCCGCCGAACCGGCCAGCCGCATGGCCAGCACCTGATACAGTGAGTTCAACTGCATGAACTGGATGCCGGTGTTCTGGTAGATGTCCCGCTTGGGCATCAGCGCGAAGGCCTTCTCCATCATCCCATTGGTCCGGCTGTCGCGGTAGTGGTAGGGGGCCTCGATCAGTCGGCTGTCGTCGCCGATCAGGCCGAAGTCCACCCCCCACGTGTCGACGCCAATGCCGAGCGGTGTTCCTTCGGCCTTTCTGGCGGCCAGGCCGATACCCGTCTTGGCCTCTTTGAGCAGGCGATCGAAGTCCCACCGCAGCGAGCCATCCGTCTCCACGGGCCCGTTGCCGAAGCGATGCACCTCTTCAAGATCCAGTTTCCCGTCGGCAATCGAACCCAGCATGACTCGCCCGCTCTCGGCCCCGAGGTCTACGGCAATGTAGCTTGCGGTCTCTGACATCTCCGACTCCCAATCCCCTGATGTATCCATCGTTGCGCATGCCGGGCAGGGCCCCGCACTGTGTGCCAGGTGGTCCGTTGGGTCGAAGCGTCTGTCCTTGCCCCCGACGGATCTGGCACGCGACGTCTTTTGGGGTGTTATGCCACCGGCGACAACTCAAGACAGAGATTAAAGAGGTATGGAGGAAGACCGTCAAGGCTAAACTCGCCGGTTCGGCGGTCTACGGTCCTCAGGAGGCGGCCAGAGTGACATTCGGCTGGAAACGCACCTTGGCCTGGCCGATGAGGTAGAAGCTGCCGGTGATCAGGATCAGGTCTTCACGGCCCACTGCGCTGCGCGCCAGTTGCAGGGCCTCGCCCAGGCTGCTGGAGGTCTGGCACATCTTGCCGCAGATGTCGGTATACGTGTCCGCCAGGTCCTGCGGCGAGATGGCCTTCATCGAGCTGCTGCGCGTGAAGATGACCTTGTCGGCGCCGTACTGGAGTTCGGTGAGCATGCCCACGACGTCCTTATCGGCGTTGCAGCCGAAGATCACCACCATCGAGTCGTAAGGGATGTTCTGGCCGATGGCGTGGATCAGGGCGCGCACGCTGGCGGCGTTATGGGCCCCGTCGATCATGATGCGCGGATCTTCGCAGACCATCTCCATGCGACCGGGCAATGTGACCCCATGCAGACCGGCCGCCGCTTTGTCGATGTCGATCTCGTACCCCGACGACTTGAGCCGGTCCAGCAGGGCCAGCGCCAGGCCGCAATTGATCGCCTGGTGTTTGCCATGCAGCGGGACGCGGATGTGCTCGAATTTGCTCGTCGGCGTCGTCAGGCAGATCCGCGTGTGCGGGCCGTGCTCGCGCGACGTTTCGAACCGATACGAGAAATCGATGTCGCTGCTGCCGGTGACGCTCAGCGGCGTCTTCATGACGATTGCCTGCTCCCGAAGCACGCTCATGGCCATCGGTTCCTGCTGTACGGTGATGGCGGGGACGCCTTTCTTGAAGACGCCGGCCTTCTCCATCGCGATTCGGTCGAGGGTATCACCGAGCTGGAGCTTGTGGTCGATGCTCAGACTCGTGATGCCCACCACCTCGGGCAGGATCACGTTGGTGCTGTCCAGACGGCCGCCAAGACCCGTTTCGATGACGCCGATGTCGATCTTCCGGTCGGCGAAGTGCATGAACGCCAGGGCGGTCATGATCTCGAAAAAGGTGGGTGGATCGTCCTTCGACAGCTTCTCGACGGGGGCGTAGATGCGGTTCATCAGCCCGAGCATCTCCGCTTCGCTAATCATCTGCGAATTCACCACGATGCGTTCATGCAGGTGGACCAGATGGGGAGACGTATACAGCCCGACGGTGTAGCCGTTGGATTCGAGCATTCTCGCCAGCATCGTCGCCGTCGAGCCTTTGCCCTTTGTGCCGGCGATATGGACGGTGTTGATCTTTGCATGGGGATCACCCAGCAGAGACAACAGGTTTCGCATCCGATCGAGGCTGAAGGTCGTTACGTTATAGCGTACGCGCTCCTCTTTTTCGTAGTCGGTCTTCTCAAACAGGTAGGCTGTGGCCTGCCTGTAGTTGCTGAAAGGCTTCTTGGCTTTGATTGAGACGACTTTTGAAGAGCTTCGTGCTGCCCGTTTCTTTCCGGTTTTCTTCGTTATTTTTGTCATGGACGCCTGATCCTAACACACCGCGACGTCGCCGTCAACAGTTTATGGGGCGATTGCCAAGCGAAATGCGGTTCACAGGGCTGGCCATTCTGACTGTAAACCTTTTTATGCAAAGTGGTTGAGCAAATATCGCTCCGAGTGGAAGGCCGCCTGCAGAATTAGTGGTCATAAGACGAGCTTATTGTGAAATCAGGTGGAAATATATAGAGTTGCCGGAGATGCCCCCGGCGATGGACGCAAGGCAATGCGGAGCGGATGCCGGCGAAGATGTGCGAACGCCCAGCCTGTTGCGGGATGCCTCAAGGCATCTATTCGCGACTCTGCGGTAGCCTTGAAGAATATGTGAAAAAAAGAACAGCAACTGATCGTAGAGATGGCTGTTCCCGCCGGCATCAGCAGAGGCTGAGGCTACAGTTGACCGATGGCCTCAAGCAGACGGGGGACGATCTGGGCCTCGGGGACAACCGCGATCTTGCGGCCGTGGAGGTAGAGAGCGGCCTTTTCTCTGGCGGCGCAAACAGCGACATCGGCGTCTTCGGCCTCGCCCGGACCGTTGACAATGCAGCCCATCACGGCCACACGGCACGGCTTCGTGATACTGCGCAGCGCCTTTTCGACTCGTTTGGCGAGCTTGACAACGTTGATTTCCGTCCGTCCGCAGGTCGGGCAGACGATTAATTCCGGGCCGGTCCGTTCACGGAGGCCCAATGCGATGAGGATGCCCTTGGCGATCTCTGTCTCGACGACCGGGTCCCCGGCGGCGCTGACGCGAATGGTGTCCCCGATGCCCTCGGCCAGCAGCGTCCCCAAGGCCACCGCCGACGGAATGCTCGCGTCGCCCGGCAGGCCCGCGTGGGTCAGACCGAGGTGGATCGGATAGTCGAACGTTTCGGCGATGGCCCGGTTGACTTCAATCGTGCGTAACGCGTCGGTGCTCTTGGCGCTCAGGACGATCTGATCGAACCCCCGCGACTCGAACAGCCGGACGTAGCTTCGCATCTCGTCGAGCATCAGGGCTGTTCGTTGTTCGGGCGGGACGGGGGCCTTCTTCAGGTCGCGAATGCTGGCCTCATTGACACCAATCCGGGCGGCCACACGGTGCATTTTGGCCGCGTCGATGATCCGGAAGATGTCCTCCTGCTTCTTGATGTTGCCCGGGTTCAGACGGACCTTGGCGGCCCCGGCCTCGATCGCTTCGACGGCGCGATCGGCGCTGAAGTGCACGTCGGCGATCAGCGGGACGCGCACCTTCTGCACGATCTGCCCAAAGGCGATCGTGTCGGCCCGGCGGGGCACGGCGATGCGGACCAGGCCGCATCCGGCGCGAACGAGCCGCTGAACCTGCCGAACGCAACGAGCCACATCGGTGGTCGGAACCTTGGTCATGGACTGGACGACGACGGGGTCCGAGGCGCCGAGCCGCACCGCACCGATCGAAACCGAGGAAGTACGTCTTCTGGAAATCATGGGCCGATTGTAGCTTGTCCCACGGTGCCCGGCAAACTAAAATGGCGCTGCCGTATACGGGCTGCACACAGGGCGTTCGAAAAGCTGTCGAGTTTGTTGGAGTGATATGGGATCCGTGTTGTTATACGTAGGCGCTGCGCTCGCTGCCATCTATATAGGATTCGGAGTGGTGCTGCTGTTTCTACAGGCCCGACTGCTGTACCGCCCGCTGCGCGATATCGCGTTCACGCCGGAGGATGTGGGGCTGGATTTCGAGGATGTCACGTTCCGGACACAGGACGGTCTGGCCTTGAACGGTTGGTACGTTCCGGCCGACGAGGCGCCATTTACCGTTCTGTTCTGCCATGGCAATGCCGGCAACATCATGCATCGCCTCGACACGGTCAGCCTGTTCCACCGTCTCGGTCTGAGCTGCTTCGTCTTCGACTATCGCGGCTACGGCCGGAGCGAAGGGCGTCCGACGGAGGTCGGAACCTATCGCGATGCGCGGGCGGCCTATGACTGGCTGACGCAGAGCAAAGGGATTGCAGCCGAGCAGGTCGTTCTGCTGGGGCGCTCCCTCGGTGGCAGCATTGCCGCGCATCTGGCCTCGCAGGTCGACACCCGCACCGTGGTCGTCGAAAGCGCCTTCACATCCTACCTCGACATGGTGGCCCAGATGTACCCCTATATGCCCATACGTCTGTTCGCCCGGTTCCGATACGACACGCAGGCCCATCTTGCCCGGGCGCGATGTCCCGTGCTCGTGATGCACAGTCGAGACGACGAGCTTGTTCCCTTCGAATTCGGGCGGCGGCTTTTCGGGGCGGCCCGCGAGCCGAAGCGGTTCGTGGAGATCACCGGCGGTCACAACGACGGCTTTCTGACCTCGGGCGATCTCTACAAGAGCGCCTGGATGGAATGGCTGGATTTTGTCGATGAGGATCGGCCCGAGCCGGCGATCCGCTGAAGCCGACAACAGGGATCGAGCGGGGGCGATGAGAAACGCATACACCCCCGCCCGTCCGGCAGAATCCGTGATGCCGCCGTCCGCCTCGGCGGGGCGGCGGTCTTCTGTTGCTACCGCAGTGTGACCGAACCGCTGCTGGTTTCGAGCCGGAGATTGCCCGATCCGTTCCCGATCGTGCCTTCGATCTTCTTCTTGTCGATCTGTCCGCTGACGGTGATGGGACGGTCGGTGCGGACCGAGCCATAATTGGTAGCCAGATAGACTTTGCCTGAGAACGCCGCCGGCGCCGTGAATGTGACGCCGCCGTAGGAGCTCTTGACGTTGGCGGCAAGATCGGGCGGACACGTCGTGGCGCAGATGACGTCGAGACTGCCGCTGCCCGAGGTGGCCCGCAGGTCGCCCACGACGATCTGTCGCGCATCGACGCGACCGTACGAGGTGGAAAGGTCCATCGCCCCAGCCGTTCCATCGATAAGGTCAAGGCTTCCGCTGCTGGATCGGAACCGGATCGTCTCGCCCTGCAAGGAACGGCCGGTGACCGATCCGTAGGACGTTTCGGCGTCGCATCGTCCAAACGTGGCGTCGGAGACGTCGATCTTGCCGCTGCTGGTCTTGATCGTCAGATCGCCTTCGGAGAACCCTCCGCATGTGATGGATCCGTACGAGCTGCTCAGGCTGGTCGCACCTCGGATGTTCTCTGCTTTCACGGAGCCGCTGCTGGTCCGTGCAGTGACGGTTCCTCTGATACCGGTCAGTTCAAGACTGCCGTAGGAACTGTGGCACGTGACGTTTGTCTGTCGAGGCACGACGATTCGATAGCTGACGCTGACCGACCGGTTGTTTGTGGTGCGAGGTGTCTCGGCGCGCACCTTCAACGTGTTGCCGATGAACTCCGGTGTGATAACGACCTGTTCGGCCAGTTCCTCGGCCTCCGCCTCCGTCGGTGCATGGGCTGTGATGGTGGCCAAGATGTCGCAGTCGGTCCCATCGGCGCCGTTGATGACGATCGATCCGGAGGAGGTTTCCACGTCCAGGTTCGAACCGGCGTCCAGCGGCGTCCGCACCGTCGTCGTTCGTTCATACCGGGATTGTGCCCAGTCGCCCCCCCGGACGCCGCAGCCGGTTGCCATGAAGACCGCTGCCATCGAGAGCATCGATACGGCTTGTCGCCTCATACGAAACTGTCCCATCCTGAAGTCTCCCATTCTGCCGGATTATCGAATCGTGATCGACCCATCGTGTGTCTTCAGTGTGATTCGGCCTTCGCCGTTGCCGACCGTCCCCAGGAGCGATTTGCCGACCTTGCCCTCGACGGCGATCGGCAGCGACGTGCGAATCGCTCCGTCGCTGACAGAGGCGTCGACCACAGCCGACAGCCCGGGCGGTGTGGCGAATGTGATGCTTCCGTCCGATGTGGTGACCGTCGCCTCCATGGCCTTCGGTGCGTCTGCGGCGCATTGGATGTGCACCGATCCGTCGGAGGTGCGCCCGCTCAGACGGGCAACGCAGATGTCCGTACAGCGAATCCCTCCGTCGCTGGTCCGCAGATCCAGCGTTTCACTGCGTATCGTGGCCACCTCAATGCTCCCATCGGAGGTCTGGGCGGTGCAGGATCGCGTTGTGGCGTCAGAGAGCCTGATGCGTCCATCGCTGGTGTGCAAGTCGAGCGTCCCGGCCTCGATGCCGGAGCAATCGATGCTGCCGTCGGACGTCCTGAACTTCGCGTCGCCCCTGATCCCTTCGGCCCAAATGCTCCCATCGGACGTTTCTGCGTCCACCGTGCCTTCGATATTCGCCAGGTGGACCGATCCATCGCTTGTGACGAGCGTCAAGTTGGTTCGGTTCGGCACGGTCGCGGCCAGCGACACGCCGTACCGCGCGCTCCGCAGGGTCTCGGGCTTCTCGATGACCACGGCAAGTCCGCCGGGGCACGGTTCCAGCCGCACGTCGATCTGCTCGGCGATCTCCTCGGCTTGCTCCTGCGTTACGGCATGGGCGACGATCGTCGCCGTGAGCCTGCACTCGTCCGTCGGGGCCCCTTCGATCCGGATCGACCCGTCCCGCGTCCGAGCCGACAGAGACGATCCTGGCGTCAGTGGGGCCGACAGCTCGATCTGTCTGTCGTGTCGGGCCAGCCTGTGCCAGGAGCCGTCGCAGCCGCTGACGTAGATGCACGAACCGGTCAAGAACACCATCAGGCCGAGCAGACAGGCCAATGCGACACACGCGCCGATTCCTTTGCTCATAGTCAATCCTTTCCTTCCGCACAGATGATCCGATTGCCGACCGCAGGCGCCCGTCGTTTGGCACAAACGCCGCCGGCGCCAGAGAAAGGCGGGCCGGGCGTCCTGCGTCACACAATCATGGTTGGCCATTATACGTTCCTGGTGGCTCTTGGGTACTGACGCTCAGTCTTATATCCTTTCTTTGACACATAGTCGCTGCCGCCGGCTCGAGATTTCATGCGAGTGCCGATTTCCTGCCGGATGGGGGGGTAAGTCGTCCTTGGGTTCGATCCCGCAGATTTTCTGCGAATGGCGAATATGGTCTGATCCAGCTATTTGACGCGCAGGGGACCCGCGCATATAATTCGCCCCCGTATCGGGCTTGGGGCGCGTCGAGCTCGGCCGATGGGTTGTTTTTCAGGAAGAGAAACGATGATTGCACAACTGACCGTGGCGGATTTGATTCGGCCGGATCAGAAGAAGGCCGCATGGCTCTACGACGGGGCTCTGGTACTGGGCGGATCGCTGCTGATCGCGCTTTGCACGCAGATCGCCGTCGGCTATCCTGTGCCCTGGACGGGGCAGACGTTTGCGGTGTTGATGGTCGGCGCCCTGCTGGGCTCGCGACGGGGGGCCTTGTCCGTCCTGGCGTATCTGCTGCAGGGCCTGGCGGGACTGCCGGTCTTCTCGCACGGCAGGGCGGGTCTGGCCGTCTTTTTCGGGCCCACAGGCGGGTATTTGATCGGATTCGTGCTGGCGGCCTATGTCGTGGGCCGGTTGGCCGAGCGGGGCTGGGATCGCCGACCGGCCACCACCGTCCTGGCGATGATGCTGGGCAATGTCGTGCTCTACGGGTGCGGTCTGGCCTGGCTGGTCTGCCTGGTCCACCTTCTCGGCCGGCCTCTCGGCAGCGTCCTGGCTGTTGGACTCTATCCGTTCCTGCCGGGCGAAATCGTCAAAATCGCCTTGGCGACCGCCCTTTTGCCCGCGGGCTGGGCATTGATTCGCTATTTTGGGTTTGCCAAAACGCCGACGATATGATAAGTTCGTCACCATCTCGGTGACAGATGGCTCTTTGGGGAATAGTGTAACGGTAGCACGACTGACTCTGGATCAGTTAGT
>JAAYBA010000304.1 GCA_012719085.1 Planctomycetota bacterium | reverse complement strand
CTTATGCGCTGAGCCGGGAGGCCGGCGAAGGCTCGCTGTTGGCGAAGTTGTTCGACGTGCTGGCCGGCCAGGTCGCCGACAAGGGCGTCGTCGTCGTGCGGACCGAAGAGGGTGTGCCGCTGCCGGATGCCTACGGAGCGTTCCGCGCGATCGATCGACGGCACTGGGGGAGCATGTCGATCGTCCTGTATCAGGTGCAGGGCGATGACGAATAGGCGCGCGGCCATCCAGATCGTCGAGCGTCTGCGCGAGAAGGGCTTCCTCGCCTTGCTGGCCGGCGGCTGCGTGCGTGACATGCTGTTGGGCCGTCGGCCGAAGGACTACGACGTGGCCACCGACGCCCGCCCGGAGGACGTGATGGTCCTGTTCGACCGCACGCTGAAGGTCGGCGCGCAGTTTGGCGTGGTCATCGTTCTGCTGCGGCACGCCCAGGTGGAGGTGGCGACATTTCGCAGCGAGGCCGGCTACCAGGACGGCCGCCATCCCGACCGCGTGGCGTTCACCGACGCCGCCAGCGACGCCGCCCGCCGGGATTTTACGATCAACGGCATGTTCTACGATCCGATCGAGGAGCAGGTCATCGACTACATCGGCGGCCAGACCGACCTCCAGCGGCGGATCGTGCGGACCATCGGCGACGCCGACGAGCGGTTCGGCGAAGATTACCTGCGGATGCTCCGCGCGATCCGGTTCTCGACGCAGCTCGATTTCGCGATCGAGCCGGAGACGTTCGCCGCCATCGGCCGCAACGCCCGGCACATCACTCGCATCAGCGGTGAGCGAATCGCCACCGAGTTGGAGGCGATGCTGGTGCACCCCAATCGCGGCGCCGGGGCCTCCATGTTGCTGGCGAGCGGACTGGCCGAGCAGATCTTTCCCGGCCTGCCTGTCGATCGTAGGGGCGACGCATGCGTCGCCCTCACCAGTGCGGTGCACACCCTGCAGCGGCTGCGCAAACGGGTGGACTTCCCGTTGGCGCTGGCGGCGTTCTTTTGCGGCTGTTCGGCTGAGGCGGCGCTTCAGATGTGTCACGTACTCAAGCTCAGCCGCAATCAGACCCGGCACCTGCGATTTCTCCTGACGCACCGGGGCCGCCTGTTGGATTGCGAGATGGCCCTTTCGTCTCTCAAGAAGCTGCTGGCCCAGCCCTACTATCGAGACCTCTACGAACTGGAACGGGCGACGCAGAAGGCCGCCGGCAACAAAGCGGCGCTGGCGGCCCTGGCGAAGCTGCATCGGCGGGTGCTGTCGCTTCGCGGCGTCAACGTGAGCCCCGCACCTCTTCTCGACGGGCACGACCTGATCCGTCTGGGCGCTCGGCCGGGTCCGCAGGTGGGCCAACTGGCCGAGGAGCTGTACATCGCCCAACTCGAAGACTGCCTCCACACCAGGGGCCAGGCCGAACAGTGGGCGAAGGACTGGCTGGCGCAGCATGATTTGCCCGGCCAATGAGACCGCCGGGGTCGGCCGCTCAGTCGGGCAGGAGGATGTCGGTCGGTGGGGTGCCGCCGGCGGGGCGGGTGAACGATTCGCCGTAGGCGGTGAATCCGGGCACGAAGCCGCCGTGCGAGAGGAAGAACCAGCCGTCTTCGAGGCCCATGAACCGGTCGAGCCGGTCGGCCTTGCCCGTCGGGTCGTGGCTGAACCGCGCGGTTGTCAGTTCGATCCACCGGCCCTCGGCCGTGCGGATCCACTGGTTGCCGTAGCGGGCCTTGCGCCGCAGGTGGCCGTTGGCGCCGCCGAAGTTCTCGCTGAAGCTGTAGAGCCCGCGCATGTAGCCGCCTTCCTTCGGCGCCCGCCAACTGGAGATCAGCATCCACCGCTTGGTGTCGGGGTGGAACCAGTAGCCTGAGTAGATCGTGTGCGTTTCATCGGTCGGCTCGGCTGTGACGAGGAACCGCTGCGTCTCGCCCGTCTTCCACAGGTACTTCAGATGGCTGTGTCCGCCGGTGCCCTCATTGCCGAAGTCGCCCGCGTAGACGCCTTCGCCCTTGCCCATCAGCGTGACGCGGTTCTCGTCGGCGACCTTGTCGCGATCGATGGCCTCGTCGCCGCTGTCCCAGACGCTGAAAATGATCCGCCGCTCGGTGGGGCTGTTGACCTGCATGCCAAAATACCCGCGATGCCAGCCGCACGCCATGTAGTACGTCCAGATCGGCTCCTCCAGCCCGACCATCTCGCAGTAGAACGCCGCCACCTTCACGTCCTTCGCGACGGGATAGACCAGGTGCACCGAGGCCGCGTTGCGACGAGCGTTGAGATTGAAGTGCGCCTCGCGCGTCGCCGGCCCGTCGAGGACCAGCGCCTCGATGTCACCGGCCGGCTCGCCCGGCGCGTTCAGCGATTCGAGCGTGAAACGCTGATAGCCCGCCTCGGCGACCTCGAACGAGCCGAATGCTGCGGTGACACGCTCCTCTCCACTGCCCGTTACCGTCACCTCGCGCGACTGGCCCGCGACGGTCAGACGCAGCTTCGACGTCGCGCCCTGCTCCAGTCGCAGCGCCACGGCACAATCGAGCGTGCCCGGCGTCTTGATCTGCCCGAACCACAGGACCTTGACCGCCGGATCGGTCCATCGCGTGACGCCGGAACGCTCCGAAATGCGCGCGCCGCGCACGTCCGGTTCGAGATAGGCCGTATATGCCGGCACACGCAACGCGCCGACGGCCGGCCCGGCCAGCGCCGTCAGCATAATCACGAGCAAAGAACTCTG
>JAAYBA010000303.1 GCA_012719085.1 Planctomycetota bacterium | reverse complement strand
CGGCTCAACTCATCTGGCGCCAAAGGATTACATGCACGATGAAGGCGCCGATCAGGAATATCCATCCGAGCAGCTTCACAACCCCCGCCGAAGAGGGTTGCGGGTTCCATGCTCCATGGCCCATCCACAATGCATCTCCGAGAATCCCCGACCACCACACGCACACGAACCCCAGAAACAGCAGGAAGCCGCCGACATACCGATTGCTCGAAGACCTCGGGTGGTCCAAACCGGTCACAGGCTCGCCGTCTGAAAGCGGAAACGCCAGAAACACAATCGCGTACAGCCCAACAACCAGAATGCATACCCAGCGCGACTTGTCCATTCATTCAACCCATACCTTGGCATCGGCGTAGCGGTTTGCCGGATACGCGCCATGGCTCAGCGCCTCCGCGACGAGAGATAGCGGTTGTCTCGACGGGTCAGTCGGTCAGGGTGAAGGCCGGCAGGCGGACGATCTTGCCGCCGTTCTGGGCCGACTGGTGGGCGCAGAGGCCGACGCAGGTCCAGTTGGCGCTGGTGACGGCGTTGGGTCGCGGGTCGCGGTCTTCAAGCAACGCTGAAACGAACTCGTTGACGAGGTGCGGATGTGATCCGCCGTGACCGCCGCCTTGGATAAACGACAGATGTCCGGCGTCCTGGATCGACCGCGTGAACTTGCGAATCTCTTCCGGCAGCAGGTGGGCGTAGTCCGGCACCGTCACGCGGGAAGGGATCTCCGGCTCGGGCTTTTTGGCGGTGTGAATGATGTGTTCTTCGCCCTCGACGAGCGTCCATTCAAAGCTCTTCTTCGACCCGTAGACATCGAAACTCTCGCGATACTGCCGGGCCGCGTCGAAGAGGAACCGCCAGATGTGCGCGGCGATATCCGAGTCCTTGATCTTGATGTGACACGACTCGACGGCGAACGGGTTGCCGCTCTTGCGGGCCAGCCGCCGATTGATCGTGCCCGATCCAAAGCAGGAGACGTACTCCGCCCGGCCACCGACCAGCCCGAGCACGGGCGAGACCACGTGCGTGGCGTAGTGCATCGGGATCATCCGCTCCCAGTATTCGGGCCAGCCCTCCATGTCCTGCGGGTGCGACGCCTGCATGTACTGGACCTTGCCCAGTTCGCCCTTCTCGTACATCTCCTTGATGAACAGGAACTCCCGGCTGTAGACCACGGTCTCGGCCATCATGTACTTCAGGCCCGTCTTCTTGACGAGCGAGACGATCTGTTTGCACTCTTCGACGGTCGTCGCCATCGGCACGGTGCACATCACATGCTTGCCCGCCTTCAGCGCCACGATCGACATCGGGGCGTGGTCGGGGATCGGCGAGTTGATGTGGACGAAGTCGATCGCCGGATCGGCCAGCAGCTTGGCGTAGCTCGTGTAGCGTTTGGCGATCCCGAAGGCGTCGCCGATCTCGTTGAGTTTCGCCTTGTTGCGTCGGCAGATCGCCTCGACATGAGCGTTCGGATGCGCCTGGTAGATGGGAATGAACTCCGCTCGAAACCCGAGCCCCACGATCCCCACGTTGACCTGTCCGCTCTTCGCCATGATCCGCTCTCCTTCGCTTGGGATGTCAAGAGGGCCGTTCGGCGCCGGCCGCATCGGTACCGCCACCAGACTACCGCCGCCCAACGCACCCGTCAAACCCAAAGCCATTTCGGACACAGAGAGTGGAGCATAACAGGTACTGGCTGCCGCCCGGAACCGGCGCAACAGATCAATTCGCCATCTAATCGCCGGGCAGTCCTCGCATCCACTGCGGCCAATCCGCCGGCTGTACCCCACCTGCCTTCGTCCATGGCCCAGCCGTGTCGAATCCGCGATGCCACTTGAGCGTCCAGAGTTGCTTGAGCCCGACTCGACGCACCGACCAATCCATGAACAGACAGTTGACGGCTCCCTTGTGCCGGTCGATGCAGCAGCGCGCCATGTGGTTGGGCCCCCATTCATGCTCTCGTTGCTTCGGAGGCTCGTCCGTTGCTCGCGGCCACAGATCGAACCGGAGGGCGTCGATGAACAGTGGGATGGTGGCGGCCCCCTTGACGTTGGGTGTCCTCCAACTGAAGGTGGTGTCGATGTCCCGCTCGAACCGGTATCCTGGCGGGGCATCCAGTGCGTATCCATTGAGACCATAGCTTCCGGCCATACCCGCAGGACCATACGCCTCGCCTGAGAGCACGCCCCATGCGCTGAAGGTGGCCGATTCGCGTACACGAGTGCGCTGCTCATCAAACAGTGGCTTGTCTGCTCGGGGACAGAACCAGATCGTCGTCCTCTCGCGGTCCTTGTGTTCCGCGTCCAATCGCTCGATCCAGTACCAGGCGTGACCAGAGATGAAGTTGCCGTCATTGCGTTGCACGTATCCCTGAAACACATCTGCCCACTGGCGCAGATTGGAGATGCAGCGTATCTCTCCGGCCTGCTGACGGCCTGCCCGCTGCATCGCAACAACCAGGAACAACCCAAACCCAACCGAACCAACGATCGCGGCCAAATCCGCAATCCCCATTCTCTCTTTGCCTTCCATAATGACTCCTCTCCTATTCAACCTTTGGACCATGCTCCTTCGTGGCATCCACATCTTGCATACAGCCCTCCTCATGCGAGGAGAAAGGATATCGGGGTACTCCGCGAGCGACCCGACGCCAGAGACGGCGCCCCAGGAGCATCGAGAGCAGGCCAACAGAGAACACGCAGACAAGTGCCTGTCGCAAAGACCACGACGCGCGCCATTTCGCCAGCAGGACAAAACCCACACCGAGACCGCAGGCGAAATCTACGGCAGCCGCCTTCGCGCGAGCGTATCTGTCCTTCTTCGTTATCATGGCTCTGTCTCCGTTACTATAGACGCCTTTCCCACGGGAAACATCAAAGAGATTTCCGCAAGGGACGACCAGCATCCTTCCACTTCAATCGAGTCTATCCGATCACAAAGGCCGATGCAATGCCCCAGAGGGCTTCCCATTTTTGTCGCAATTCCCTCATCTTCCTGCCGATAAATAGTGGAGATGGATACAACATATATCAGTCGCCGCACGCAGTTCATGGGGGTCCATCGGATCCGTCTTCGGCGAAACGCCGCCGCCAGTCGCATAAAGGGGGTTATTATGGTCCATAGTCGTTTGCTCAAGATCCTGCTATCAGTGGCGATTCTTCTCGAAACCGCCACGACAGGCCAGCCGAGGCGTTCGGAAGAGTCTCGCGACGCCTATATCGTACAGATCAGCCGGTCGGCTGATGCGTTGCAGGCCAGCCGCGGGGTGGCCCAGCGCACCCGAGGTCAACTCGGCCACGTGTATCACAGGTCGATGCGTGGGTTCTCGATCCAACTGCCGCCGGGGCAGAGCCGAGACGACATCCTCAAGCTGCCCGGCGTGGTCCGCGTTGAGCCCGACATCCGCATCCGGACCGCCGCCCAGACCCTGCCTACCGGGGTGGCTCGAATCGGCGTAGATCGCCACACAACAGTCAGGATCGACGGCATCGATGATCGGCTGGATGTGGATATCGCCATCATCGACACGGGCATCGACGTCGACCATCCCGATCTGCGCGTTGTCGGCGGGCGGCGGTTCTACACGCGACGCTGGTCGTCAGTCCAGGACAACCGGTACGACGATGCGAACGGTCACGGCACGCACTGCGCGGGAATCGCCGCCGCCATCGACAACGGTACCGGCGTCGTGGGTGTCACGCCGGGGGCCCGCCTGTGGGCGGTCCGGGTACTTGACGCCAGCGGTGAGGGGTATCTGTCCGACCTGATCGCCGGGATCGAATGGGTTACCGAACGCGCCGGGACGATCGAGGTGGCGAACCTGAGCCTGACTGCCACGGGCAAGAGCGACATCCTGCGTGAGACGATCCGGAACAGCGTCGCGGCCGGCGTGGTCTACGTAGTTGCGGCCGGCAACGACGGCGCCGACGTGTACGGGGCCGACGGGATCTTCAACACGAGCGATGACGTGATTCCTGCCTCCTATCCCGAGGTCGCCACGATCTCAGCGATGGTGGACACCGACGGGAAGCCGGGCGGTGTCGGTCCGGCCCATAGCGAGGGCGAAGACGACACATTCCCCAGCTTCAGCAATCTCAGCCGCACCGCGGCACAGGGTAACCCCGTGGTCTCGCCGGGGGCAGCCATCGACCTGATGATGCCGGGCGTGGCCATTCAGTCGTGCTGGACAGCCGGACGGTACGCCACTGCCAGCGGGACCAGCATGGCGGCGCCCCATGCGGCGGGACTGGCGGCCCTCTACATCGCCGAATACGGTCGCGCCTACGATGCCACCGGAGTCTACGCCATCCGCCAGGCCCTGATCGATCGCGGCGCCGACCAGGCCGGCGGAAAGCGACTGAGTCAGCCCGAGACGGAACCCGACAACCGTCCTGAACCGCTCGGCTGGGCCGGTGCAGCCGAGCAGGCGGCTAACGGGCCGCCCACGGCAGACTTCTCC
This sequence comes from Planctomycetota bacterium, assembly GCA_012719085.1. GTDB lineage: Bacteria > Planctomycetota > Phycisphaerae > Sedimentisphaerales > Anaerobacaceae > Anaerobaca. The sequence goes on along the minus strand of JAAYBA010000303.1, from coordinate 4,448 downwards.
TTCACCGTCAAGGGCCTGACCGTCCGTTGCACCGATCAGAGCGACGACGAGGACGGCGAGATCGTCGCGCGGGCGTGGGACTTCGGCGATGGTACGACGTCAGCGGCGCGGGATCCCGACCATACGTACGCCGTCGGCGGAACGTACATCGTGACACTGACGGTTACAGACGACCGCGACGGCACTGACACGGTATCACATGATGTCACCGTCAGCGAACCTGCGAACCAGACCCCAATAGCGGACTTCTCCTTCGTCGTCGATGGATTGACAGTAGAGTTTACCGACGAGAGCGTCGATGAGGATGGCACGATCGTCGCCTGGGCTTGGGATTTCGGCGACGGAACGACTTCGACGGACCAGGACCCCGAGCATATCTACACCGTCGGCGGGGTCTATACGGTGACGCTGGTCGCCGCGGATAACCGTGGCGACACGAATTCCGTTGGCCGCGATGTGGCCGTAGCCGAATCCGCAAGCCAATCGCCGCCCGCCTATGTCACCATCGAGATGAGCACCAACCGTTTGCTGAGGCTGTGGCGTGCCACGGCGGTGATCCGCCTCCAGACCGGCGGCGAGCCGCTGGTCGATGCCGATGTCTTTGGGTCCTGGCAAGGCGCCGCATCCGGCTCCGTCCGGGGGACCACCGAAGGTGACGGAACCGTGGTGTTTCAGACCGCATGGCTGAGATCCCGCAATGATGCCACACTGGTCGTGGACGCGGTGATCAAGAACGACACGGAGTATGTCCTTTCCGGCCGGACTTCCGAGACCGTCACGGCTCCGTAGCGATGGGCGATGGAGAAGCGCGGCCATCGTTCAGGCGACGATCCGCCGAGAGGCACCGAGCATGGGCCAGCCCATCGTGGCGTCGCGGATGTGGCCGTTGAGAAAGGATTCGGTCTCTCGCCGCACCCGAGCGCCCCATGCGAAGAGGTTGTCGCGATCGATCGCCGGGCCCTCGCAGGCCGGAAGGTCTACTCGAATAGAACGGTCATCGCGTCCGTCGCACAATGGACAGCAGTTCCATTTCATTGCCGTGCTCCATGCAAAACAGTGGCTCTCATGCCGGAATCACCCGATTCCTTATCTATGTAGACGTCGGATCGGCGGTTTTCTAACAGCGAAAACGTGAATTTCGGCCAAGAATCTCGGACCGCCCGGTGCGTGCCTTCATGACAACGGACCGTGGATGTTCCCGTCCCCGTCGGCGTCTTTTTCACAAACAGGCGAATCCAGGCTTGCGTTCTCCCCGTTCCACGTCATAATAGTGGCACAGGAGTGGGCTGGCAGCAGTCGATCCAACCCGCGCGAGAAGCGGTTTCCGTTGCGGTGATCCTCGACGAGAAATCGCGAAGATAGTGTGATCGCAGAGTGTCCTGACGTATGTTGGGATGGCCCCACAGACCAAGGGATATGATATGCTGGTGTGAGTGTGGCGATGTGCGCGAATGGAGAATCCGCTCCACGTGATGGCCGACCCGGAGGTAGACCATGAAGACGATTTCCACTCGAGCCGGGATTCTCATAATCGTCTCGTTTGCCATGATCGCGCTCGGTCTGTCGTTCCTCCTGTCGCACCTGCCAAGAAGAAGCGAGTGGGAACGGTACCGCATCGAATACCCGGAGAAAGCAATCCAGGCCAATCTCAGACAAGTGGCGTTGGCCGCCGCCGTGTATCTTAGAAGCCACAATGACGAAGCGGTCACATATGCCGATCTCCTGCGTGACGGCCAAGTCATCGACCGACCAATCAAGCCGGTGTTGGGCGAGGACTACCGCACGGTCCGTCTGTCACGAACTGCCTCGGAAGTCGAGATCACAACAAAGGACGGCCGAACGATCACCTGTCGGTTTGGAAGCCTTGGAATCGGCGGTATCAGTCCCAGCCCCGTCGGCCTGCCGCCGGGGGACGATCTGAATGCCTACCGTGACATGCGTTGAGGGCGCGAATACCACCGGCGCGTAGCGTCGCCATCCGATCATGCGCATGACGCAAATCGAGCCCATCCGGAATGTCGCAAATCAGTTACGGGCCAACTGGTCCGGCTATCTGGTGCAGTACTGGGTCTTCCTGGTCCTGTTGGCGCTGGCGGCCATCGCGGACATGCTGTCGACAGTCTTCTTCATGGCGATCGACGGCCCGGAGGCCGAGGGCCATCCAGTCATCCGCCTGATCTCCGTCGTCCTGGGCCCGGTGCTGGGCCCGGTCGTCGGCAAGCTCAGCCAGGTGGCGGCGGCCGTCGTATTGACGGTGTACCTGCGCCGCTGGGCGATCTACATCTTCGTCTCCGTCATCATCCTGTACGCGTGGGCAGCGGTATACAACGTCGTCGCCACCCCCCTGCTGCTGCCGGTCCACTGACGCATCCCCCACATCTACTGCGAACGACGCGCCGGGGCGCGGGGGCCGACGGCGGTCACGTCGATCGGCTCGAAGCCCATCTTCAGCGCGGGTGAATCGGGCTTGAGCCGAAAGTCGTGGTTGTCCGGATCGACGAACAGCGGATCGGCATAGACCGAGCGCGTGTCCTTGCCCGTCTTCCGCCATTGGTCCCAGGTCATGCCGTTGAACTGAACCTCGTCGAGCCTCTGCGTCGGATTGAAGTAGACGTTCCAGTCCATATCGAACGTGCTGGTCGTCTCGCGCGTGCCGCTGCCGTCCTTGGGGTGGAAGTAGAACGTATGCGGTTTGTCCTTCCAGTTGCCGTCGAGCAGCTTGCCCTCTGTCCAGTAGACGATGTTGTTCTCGAAAAAGACGCTTTTGTGCGGCTCGACCCGGCTGCGGCTGAGCTGCTGGAGCCGGCCGAACGCGAAGATGTTGTTGCGGACCGTCACCTCCTTGCAGAAGTGGATGTTGTAGCCGGCGAACTTGGTGTTGAAGACGACGTTGTTCTCGATGAGGATGTGCGAGGAGCCTTCATCGTTGTAGATGCCCCAGCCGCCGTAGTGGTTGGCCTCGACGTCGTGAATCAGGTTGTTGCGGAGCACGGTGCCGGGCGAGATGCCCAGCGTGTAGATCGCCCCCATGTCGGAGAGCAAGCCCTGGCCGATGTGGTGGATATGGTTGAATTCGACGACGTTGTCCCGGCTGACGCTGCGCTGATAGCCCCACACCCAGCCGATCGAAACGCCCGTGTACCAGCCATGATGGATCGCGTTGTGCGCGACGTGGTTGCCGCTGGTGTTCATCAGAAGCACGCCGACGGCCGAGGGGTAGTCCTGCCCGTAATATTGCAGGACGTTGTCGGCGATGACGTTGTTGCCGGTACGCTCAAGCGGATGGTCCCGCTCGGTGCCGCCGTTGACGCGGAACCCGCCGGCGGCGATGTGGCTGATCTCGTTGTACGTGAAGTGGTTGTCGGTGCAGCCGAGGCCGATCTCGAAAGCGAACGTGCCGATGTTCGCCACGCGGCAGCGATCGAACCGGCATTGCCTCGTCCCGGTCAACGTGATGGCGGCCGGGACGCCGGCCGAGCCCTGCCGGTCGTTCGAGTTGCCCGGCGGCAGGCGCCAGTTCGTGTACTCGAACGACAGGCCGTCGAAGGCGATGTGCTCGACATACTGCCGATTGACCGGGTCCCCCTCGAAGCGGAGAAACGCCGGGGCGAACGGCGCAATGACCTCGGCACTCTTCAGATCGTCGCCGGGGCGCGGGATGACGTACAGCACGCCCGTTTTGCGATTCAGGTACCACTCGCCCGGCTCGTCAAGGCCCTCGAAGACGTTCTCGACGATGTAGCGGGCCCCGTCCTCGCTGAAGTCGTCGGTGAAGACCTTGCCCGCCTTGTGTTTGAACGTCACGAGGTTTTTCTCGGTGTCGATCGACTGGATCGGCAGGTGCGAGTCGGTCCAGAAGTGGTAGACGATCACCTCGACGTCGTCGAGGTTCGTCCAGGTTGGGTCGAGATCGCCGGGCGCGAATTCGAACGACTGGCAGTCCTTGTGATAATGGACCGTCTTCGGGGTCCCCTCAGGGCAACCGGCCACGCGCAGGAACCCCTCGTTGGGGATGCGGGCCCGCCGGTACTGCCGGCCGTTGACGTAGAGCTGGCGAAAGTCCCACTGGCCGGCCTTGACGGCGGGCACGTCGGCCGTCCAGACGCCGTCTTGCTGCCTCGTCCAGCCGGCGATCCGGCGGCCGCCGGTGATCACAGGCTGCTCGTTGGCGTACGCGCGATAGAGCACCGGACAGGCGGCGGTTCCCGAATCGGCCGATTCGAGCACCAGCGGTTCGCTCAGGGCGTGATGGCCCCCTCGCAAATAGACCGTCACGGGGGCATCGAGAGACCCGCCGGCTTTGAGCTGGCGCACGGCGTCTCGCGCCCATTGGAGCGTGCGGAACGGTCGGTCAATGTCCGTTCCCGTCGCAGCATCATCGCCAGACGCCGAGACGTAGAACGTGTGCCCGGCTGCGGCCTCGGCCGCGAGGCACAGGACGAACATCG
>JAAYBA010000040.1 GCA_012719085.1 Planctomycetota bacterium | reverse complement strand
CTGAGGGTCTGTCCGGCCTCGGAGGCGACCGGACGCGGGTCCGAAGACCCCGCAGCGCCCTGCGACGATGACGATTCGGATTCGGACGAACCGTCGAGATCGGTCGAATCGAAGGCATCGAGGGCCCGCCTGTACAACAGCAGCCCCTGCGGGCTGCCCGTCTCGCTCCTCTCGGCGACGATGAACACCTCGCCTTCGAGAGCGAACCGGAGCACGGCGGCCTTGCCTTGTTCGACCGACGCCACGCTCAGACCGGCATTCTGAAGGGCGGCCGCCTGCTGCTCGGAGACCGAGCCGCTCAGGTAGATCTGGACCATGGTTCGGGTGGGTGTGGTGTCCTCGGCACCGGCGCCGGCCGAATCGATTTGTACCACGGCGCTGGGAGCCGAGAGCTCCAGGGTTGCCACCGCCGCCTGAAAACCTTCGCGGCAGACCAGCAGATGCTGTCCGGCCCCACTCTGCTGGCGCAGCAGATCCTGCGTGACGATGCGAAGGTCCTGAACGAGCGATCGCGGCGGTGCCGACGCCGACTCGCCCGGCGCCCCCGCCGCAGCGCTCTGGCGCCCGGCCACTGCCGAGAAGGGCAGCGTCCACAATGACACAGCCACAATCGATAGAAGATATCGCATCCTGCGATGGTCTCATAAACAACAACTTGGGCATCCTGCGCGACTTATATCTGGCCGAGATTATAGCCTGCCACCGTGGCAACGCCAGCAAAAACCCCCCAAGGCCGAAAGAGCCTTGATCCGGCCGGTGGGATGCGATAGAAAGGGCCCGCCGCGATGCAACCAACCGTATGGGAACGCCTTGACACGGACGACAAATATGGCCCGACAGGACTACACGCCACACCAACAGAACATCATTTCGGGGTACTACAAGAACCTCGATACGATCATGCTCGCCAAGCTCCAGGAACTCGTCACCGAACTGTACCTGGCCGATACGCAGGCCAAGCGCGACCGCCTCTGGAAGCGAGTCGAACAGGCCATGACCAAGCTGCACATCCCCCCAACGCTGACCGAGCACATCCTGGCCACGCGGGACACCGAGATCCTCGCCACCAACGTCCAGGATTGGCTCAGGAAGGGCAACGCCGGCACCGGCAAACGGTAGGGCATTCCGCATTCATTGCCCCCTGCTCGGCCTTCCCCTGGGGACGTCGAAGCTGTATACTGTAGTCACCTCTCCAACAAAGGCGCAAACGCGGGTCCGGGGTAGGTGCGGCCGCTTGTCCATGAGCGCTTGGGTCGGATTCGGAGGATTGAGCGAACACGATGGAGAACGAGATGACAGAAGAATACTCCCCGGCCGCCAAGGTCTACCCCACCGAGAATCTGGGCAAGTACAGCATCCTGGACATGTTGCGCTACTTCGAGGAGCATGGCGCGATGCGGGTCTCCGACCTGCACATCAAGGTCAACGCCCCGCCGGCCTACCGCATCGACGGCAATCTCGTTAAGCTCAAGGGCCCCAATGTGACGCCCGAACTGGCCAAGCAGCTCATCTTCCCCCTGCTGCGGCAGCACAACGTCTCCAAGCTCCAGACCCAGCACAGCGTGGACTGCTCGTACCGGCTCGGCTCGCTCCAGTTCCGGATCAACGTCTTCCGCGAAAACGACGGGATCGCCGCCGCGATCCGGGCCCTGTCGCTCGACGTGCCGGCCGTCGAGGAGATCGGCTTTCCCAACGACGTCTGGCACGATATCATCAATCTCAAGCAGGGACTCGTCCTGTTGACCGGGATCACCGGCGCAGGCAAGTCCACCACGATCGCCTCGCTGATCGGACGCATCAGCGAGAAGAACGCCTACCGCATCTTCTCCGTCGAGGACCCGATCGAGTATATCTTCCAGCAGAAGTACTCGATCGTCTCGCAGCGCGAGGTCGGCCGCGACGTGCGGTCGTTTCAAGACGGGCTCAAAGAGATGATGCGCGAAGACCCCGACGTCATCTTCGTCGGCGAGATGCGCGACGCCGAAACCATCGCCATGACCCTGATGGCCGCCGAGACGGGGCACCTGGTCTTCTCGACACTACACACCCGCGACGTCACCGGATCGGTGACGCGCATCCTCGATTACTTCCCGGAGGGCCGTCAATCCGAAGTCCGCAACCAGCTTTCGCTCGGCCTGGCCTACATTCTCTGCCAGAAGCTCGTGCCGCGCAAGAACGGGCAGGGTCGCGTCGTCACAATGGAGATCCTCAACAACAACTACGCCTGCGCCAACCTGATCCGGACCGGCAAGATCGAGCAGCTCTATTCGCAACTCCAGACCAAAACGCGGGACCGGAAGGACGAGAAGATGATTACGATGGAGAAGCACCTGTCCATGCTGGTCAAGGATGAGACCATCGATCTGCTCGAAGCCCAGAAGTGGGCCAACGACCTGAAGGCCTTCGTAGACTGCATGCAGCGAGGGTAGTCACTGCGGTTCCCTTGTGTCGGACAGGCAGCCGCCTGGGTTCGCACGAAAATGACGATTGAGTTCAACTGTCCCAAGTGCGGCGCGTTGATCGCGTTCGACAGCAAGCACGCCGGCCGACGCGCGCGATGCCTGACGTGCGGGCAGAAGTTCCTCATTCCCGCCCAGAGCTTCAAGAAACCCGAGAAGGTCGCCGCGGAACCCGAGCAGCCGCCGGAACCCGTCCCCGGCTTCTATCGCGCCGTCTTTGTGGACAACGTCAAGCTGTTCGTCGATCCCAGAAATGCGACAACGCTGGTCTTTCTCGCAGCGGTTGTCTGTTTCCGGTTCGTCCTGTCCAAGGACTGGTGCCTGAGATACCCTGCAAATGCCTTTGTCTGGGGATGGCTGTTCGGGTTCTACCTCAACGTGATCTACCAGACGGCCTTCGATGAAGACACCCTGCCGGAAATCTACCTGGGAACCTCCATCACGTTTCTATGGTACATCATCGCTCCGCTTCTGACCTTCGGTCTGACGCTCGCCTTCGTCGAGTTGCCCTTCTTCATCGCGCTGTGGTTGTTCCAGGATTCGGGGATCACGCTGACGAACTTCGGGTCGGGCATCGGTCCGTCGTACCTGCTCTTGCAGTTCTTCTTCGTGCTGGGTCTGTTTGCATTTCCGGCCGCCATCCTGACGACCGCGGTGGGCAAGGACATCGCGTTGTTACGCCCGGATTATCTGCTCATCCCGGTGGCGCACGCCTTCGCCCCGTACGTGACGTGCGTCGTGCTCCTGGCCGCCGCGTGCTTCCTCCAGACACAGACCGCCCAATACACCGGCGCCGGCCCGATCGCGACCGCCCTGCACCTGGCCCTGAACCTGCTGGTCCAGGTCGTCGCCATCTTCGCCATGCGCGCCATCGGCCTGCTCTACCGCCACTACGCGTGCTACTTCAAGTGGTGAAGGTCTCCCTGGCGTGTAACACCAATCACAGCGTCAGGGCAAGATGTGCGGGATGCCCGCGAGTATCTGCTCGAGGAGTTCCATGGGCAGGCCGACGACGTTGGTGAGGCTGCCTTCGATGCGTTCGACGAATTCGTCGCCGGTTTCCTGGATGGCGTAGGCGCCGGCTTTGCCCTCCCACGTGCGGCCGGCGAGATGACGGGCGATTTGCTCTTCGCTGAGCCGGCGCGGGTAGACCGTCGTGACATCGGAGCGGACGATCTCGACGCCGTCGGCAAGCCGGACCAGGGCCAGGCCGGTGATGACCTCGTGGGGCCGGCTGAAAAGCTTCCTCGTGATCCGTTCGGCGTCGGCCTCGTCGGCAGGCTTGCCGATGATCTCGCCGTCGCAATGGACGATCGTGTCGGCGCCGAGTACGATGCGGTCGGGGTATTGCGCCGCGACGCTTCGCGCCTTGGCCAGGGCCAGGACCTGGGCATATCGGGTGGGGCTGTGCCCGTCAGCGGAGATCGCCTCTTCATCGACATCGGAGGGAGCCACATCGAATGCATATCCCGCCTGAGTCAGAAGGTCCCTGCGGCGGGGCGAAGCGGAGGCCAGGATCATTCGTGCCGTTGAGTCATCCATGCCGCAGCCATCCTTCTCTTCCCTGCGCCTCACCGAGCGTTCCTGGTCACGTCTCCGTCGTCGGCCCGAACAAACGCCACGCCTCCGACGATTCGATGGCAGAAGAGCGAGTACTCCTGCTCCAGGCGATCGAAATCGCTTCCGACATACCGTTCAAACAGTCGCGGGCCCACGACACGATTCCATTGGACGGTCCTGGGGAGGTTACGGTCTTCGGCGGTCCGGCTCGTCTCCGCGTCGAGGGGCCACTGCCCCAGCATACCATCCCACAAGAGCCGATGATAACGGGTCACGCGCTTGCCGTGATCGGCCTCGCGCAAGAAGCGTACGAGCGCATAGGACTGGCTGTAGAACGCCATGACCGCCTCGTTCTCATCGGTGGCGAGGACCTCGCCCGGACTGGTCGCGATCAGTTCGCCAAGCCGCATCTGCTTGCCGTTCATCAGGGTCTCGCTAAGGGCCCCCAGCCGTGGGTAATTGCGGGCCGCATCGAACGAATACATCCCATTCTCGTACGTGCAGGTCTCGAACAGCATGGCAATGCCTTCGTCCAGCCAGCTCGGCAGGCGGTACTTGAAATGCCGGTTGTTGAACTGATGCCATCCCTCGTGCCCAATGGCCGAGAGCGTTCGTTTTCGACCGATATCATACACCACGCAGGCCCCATTGAGATAGTAGGCGCCCGTCTTGATCCGGCAGAAGACCGCCGCCTGGTCCCCGGCGAAGCCGCGCGTAAAGCTCTCCCACTGTTGCCGATCGGCGAAGAGATAGATGTCGAATCTGGAAGCGGTCTCGATCGGCTGCGGCAACTGCTCGTTGTAGGCCCAGTAGGCCGATTCGACGTAGCCCGGCAGAGTGCGCAGCAGCAACGGTTCGAGGAGCGTCGTGAAGATGCAGTAGTGGTCGGTCGTCAGCTTCAGACCGGGGCCGTATGGGTTGTCCCAGAGTTCGGCCGACTGAAGGGCTGGAAGGCGTTCGCTTCGCAGACGCTCCATCGTCAGCGTGTGGGCGTCGCCTCCCGCAGGACTGTCGGGAGATTCCGCGGGCGCACGCCGGGACGGCGAACACCCGGCCAAACAGAAAACCACCACGAGGGCAATCATGGTGAGCTTCCGAGCCATACTCTCTCCTCCGTGTCAGAATCCTTCTATCACCCCAGGAATGCGACTTCCGCCCGGCCAAGGCAACGACGCATCGCCGTTACCCTTCAACCAACCGGCCATGCGGGCAAGCCACCGGTCCAAGACTACAATCTACCAAAGTATACCAACTGTCGCCGTCGGGGCGGACAGCTTTTCCCCCGATTGCAGAGAAGGACCGGCACAAGGGCCGATAATGCCCCCGCGATCAGTCCGGCGAGAGCTTCGTGCCCCCAGGCTCGTTGTCACAGATCTTTGAACCTGGCCCCGAACACCTCGGCGGTGAACAGAAAGACTTCGGTCTTGGGGTCCTTCCAGGCATCGGCCGCCAGTCCGGCCTTGTGCGCACAGCAGTAGGAGAGGAATTCCTCGGCGTTCCAGCCGGTCTCCGTCGCCACCTGAGGCAGAAAGCACCCGGAAGCACAGCCCCTCTTGATGTAGATCCCGTCGATTCCCGGCCGCAGGCTCAAAGGATCGTTCGTCCTCTTCAGAGGCGAGAGGACGGAGATCTCGACGTCCAGATCATCCAACTCGGCCGGCGCGATCGGGTCGCCGAGAAAACGCGGATCCTCCGTCGCCGATGCCCTGGCCATCTCGGCGACCACCTGCGTCAGCGGCTGGTCGGCGGTGAAACGGCCGATGCAGCCACGGAGTCGACCTCGGTTCTTCAACGTGACAAAGCAGCCACAATGGGCGTTCAGCACCGGATCGTCGGCCGGAACCTCTGCCAACGGGCTTGCGGCGCCGCCGACGGCCGCCTCGACCGCCTGCCTGGCAATCCGCAACACGATCTGTCTCTGCTCGTGATTCATGGCCGAACCCGGCGCCTACGGGGCGAAGAACGCCCCGAGCTTGCGAACCAGATAGACAACGATCATCAGGACAACGATGGCCACGATGCTGGCCACGTTGAAGTACTTGTCGATGATCCGCCGGGCCCTTTGCCCGAAGAAATAGAACAGCAGGCCCTCGGAGCCGAATCGCATCGTCCGAAAGACCAGACTGACCGCCACAAACTTGGTCAGGCTGACCCCGGCCATCCCACCGACCCAACTGAAAAGCATATAGGGAACCGGCGTCAGGGCCGAGATGGAGATCGCCCAGAAATCGTATTTCTCGTACATCTCCAGGGCGAGCACCGCCTTGCGATCCAGATGGAGCGAACCGACACTGATCATCTCAAAGAACGCCACCACCCTCTCGCCGCCGATGAGCAGGCCCAGCAGAAAGGCGATCGTCCCCCCCAGGACGGAGAACAGCGCGCAGATCAGCCCGTATCGGATCGCCCGCGTCGGCCGTCCCAGGCTCAGACCGATGACCATGATGTCGGCCGGGATCGGCACGCAGATCGGTTCGGTCAAGGCGATCACGATCAACGCCACGACGCCGTGCTTCGTCTCGGCCCAGTGAAGCACCCAATTGTACAGCCGTCGATGCCAATGCCACCGGGCGACATCCTTCACAGCCTGCGGTTCCACCACATCATTTGTCATAGAGGCCCACCAACTCGGTTCCAAACGCTCAACAAGATAGGGACCGGCGCGTATAATGTCAACTGATCGGTGGCAGGCCGCTTTTCACAAGGCTCAGTCCCAAAACGGAACAGACAGGATTCAGAATTGAAAGGCACCGATGACACATCCACCGCAGTTCGAGCCGCTGGCCGAGGGCCTGCTCGTCAGAGCCCCGGCCAAGTTGAACCTCAGTCTCCTGATCGCTGGAAAGCGTCCGGACGG
>JAAYBA010000302.1 GCA_012719085.1 Planctomycetota bacterium | reverse complement strand
TTTTTCGGTCAGGAGCATGTTCTGGCCGAGCCAGACGGCCTCCTGGCAGAGCTGGTCGTTGCCGGGGTAGTTCAGCTCCTTGCGGTACTGGTCGAGTCGGGCCTTGGGGAAGCTGCGCGCAAAGTTCTTGGAGGTCAGGGCGTCCTCGATCAGTTCGTCGCGGTACTGCGGGCCATATCCGCCGGAGCAGGGGATGCCCTCGGCGCTCAGCGCCGCCATGAATTTGGCTCTCGGCGCGTTGTTGAAGTACTCCTTCTTGTAGCGGAACGGGTATAGATGGTACGCCGCCCGGGTCGTCCCTTCGTACAGCTTGCAGGGGATGATGCCGGGGATGTCCTTGATCTGGCTGGTCAGGTACTGGCCGTTGGCCCAGCGGCGCTGCGTGTCGGCTTCGAGCCGCTGCATCTGGTTGAGCAAGATCGCCGCCTGGTACTCGGTCATCCGGCGGTTGGTGCCGATGATGGGATAGCCGGTGGCGCCCTTGACGCTGCCATAGGCCCGGCCACAATTGTGGAACGAGTGGATGCGGTCCATGATCTCGTCGTTGTTGCCGACGACCGCACCGCCCTCGCCGCAGGGCAAGTGCTTGGAGTTCTGGAAGCTGAAGCACCCGAGGTCGCCGATCGTCCCGCAGCACTTGCCGCGATACTGGGCCAGCCACGCCTGGCAGGCGTCCTCGATCACCACAAGCTTGTGCTTATTGGCGATGTCCATGATCGGGTCCATGTCGGCGGGGATGCCGAGGATGTGGACGGGCATGATCGCGCGGGTCCGCTCGGTGATGCGCTCTTCGATCTTGTCCGGGTTGATCTGGAACGTCTCGGGATCGGTGTCGGCGAAGACCGGCAGGGCCGCCGAATTGAGCACGACGTTGTAGGTCGCAATGAAGGTGTACGGCGAGACGATCACCTCGTCGCCGACGCCCACGTCGAGCGCGTGCATCGCGGTCAGCAGGGCGTTGGTCCCGTTGACGGTGCAGGTGCATCGCTTGGCACCGAGCAGCTTGGCGTATTTGCCCTCGAACTCGGTGACGGTCTGGCCCTGGCCACGGAACCAGTTTCCGCTGCGGAGGATCGTCAGGATGCGTTCCTCGGCCGCCGGGTCCCAGATGGGCCAGGCGGGCCATCGCTTGGCCCGAACGGGCGTTCCGCCCTGGACGGCCAGCTTGGCGGCGCCGCCGAGGCCGGCGAACGTCGGAATACTCCCGGAGGCCGCCGCAAGCGCACCGGCCGAAGCCGCTCCCATGAATTGCCGTCGAGTGATTCGCTTTGCGTTCATATCCGACCCCTTTCAAGTAAGTTTCGCGTTTGAAGTTTCAAGTTTGAAGACTACCTGCCCCGCAGGGGGCTCGGGATACTGATCAGATCGGTCTTCGGCGGATTGTCGTTGTTGACTCTCGACAAGGTGTACACGGTGCCGTCGGTGCCGATGGCGATGGCGTTGACGTAGTAGGGCCGTCGGCCGTCGGCGAAGAAGATCGGGCCGTGGTCGGTGTACTTGCGGGCGGGGATGTCGTAGGTGATCAGGTGAAGGTTCTCGATCCCTTTGGACTCGCCCATGGCGGTCGTCGCCTTTCCGGCGACGCGCTTGCCGTCCACATAGACCGGCCCGCCGGTCAGGTAGTGCAGGGTCTTGCCGTCCGGCCCGAGAGCGAAGCCGAGATAGCCGTAGCTGAACTGATCGAACATGCCGCTGCGTTTGGAGGGCAGCGAGGTGATGCGATCGACGATCTGGACCTCGGGGCCGCGCGGGTCGAAGCGGAACAGATAGCCGGAGTTGCCGTGCACGCCGTAGACGGCCCGCTCCGGCTCGTACCAGACCGTCTGCCGCCAGTTGTAGCCCATGTGGCCGGCCGACGTCGGGTCGTAGAGCCCGAGGTAGTCCTTTCGCATGTCGTCGCCAACGACCGGCTCGATCGCGTCGCGGTCGTAGCGATAACGGAAGATATCACCATCGCCGACGGTGTAGTAGACGCTGCCGTCGTGCGGATCGACCACGAACGAACGGCAGAGCGTGCGGTAGTCGTCGCCGGTCCCGTTCTCGCCCAGTCGGGAGACCGGACCGAGGTCCTTCAGCTCCTTCCTGGCCAGATCGTAGCGGAGGAAGTGGCCGGCCGGCCAAGTCAGACTGTAGAGCCGCCCACGTTTGGCGTCCAGCGTTGTGGTGAGGATTCCTTCGCCGCCGGGGGCCTTGGCCAGGTCCTCGAATTTCTTCGTCTTCATGTCGTAGGCCAGCAGGTGACCGCCAGGATAAGGCTTCCAACCTTTTGGCGGGATGCCGATCTTCTCCATGCCGTCCACGATGCTGTAGTAGCCCACGTGCGTTGAGAAGTAGAGTTTGCCGTCCCGCTCCATGAACGGCACGTGCGACTTGCCCTGGACGATGGTCTTTGTGTTCTTCTCACCGCAGGCCTCGGTGACGTCGCCCACGTGCTCGATCTTGTCGGTGGCCGGGTCATAGCAGAACATCTGCGCGCCGACTTCATAGGACTGCGAGCTCAGCACGTAGTAGATCCGCCCGTCGCTGCCGGTGCCCATCCCATTGTAGGTATCGTGGGCGAGGGCGAAGCCGGAATCGTGGATTCGGGCGATCAATTTGGCCTGCCCTGGCCGAGCTGTGACGAGCACAACCAGAAGAACGATGGACAGGCGGAACAGTCTGCCAGGGATGTTGCGATGGATGCGATTGCGCATTGGACCTCTCCTATCTGCACGACATCTTTGAGGGAACGCGGTTCCCGTCACATTGCGTCAGATGCGTGCCGCCGGGCGGCACGGGTCCATTCTACGGCGAGCGCGCCGGGATTTCCAGCACGCAGAGTCCGTTCCCAACGCCCAGGCCAAACAGACTC
>JAAYBA010000301.1 GCA_012719085.1 Planctomycetota bacterium | reverse complement strand
CGGGCGACGTATGGGACGATCCCGGTGTCCGACAGGACCTTGAGCCGCGATTTCAGATCGACCGAATGGAAATGGAATGAAAGTGACCGGTATGGGAGTGGGCAAACGTCTTGGCGGCGCGTTGGCAGCATGCCTGAGTCGCTCGGCCGCTGCATCATCGATTGGGCTGGTCTGTTTGTTGATGGTCCTCAGCGGCTGCGCCAGTCTCCGCATTACCGACCCGGCCCGCACGGCGACCGAGCAGTTCCTCCTGTCGCAGGCGGCCATCGAGGCCGTCAAGCCCTTCTCGTTCATCGTCTTGCGCGGGCACAAGATCTTCGTGGAGGACACCTACTTCGCGGCGGCGGAGAAGGAGTTCGTCCTGGGGGAGCTCCGTGCCAAGCTGCTTCTATCGGGTGTACAGATTTCGGCCAAGCGCGAGCAGGCGGAGATCGTGCTGGAGGTGCGAAGCGGCGGGGTGGGCATCGACCGGTACGAGACGTTGTTGGGCATTCCGTCGATCGGGACGTCTGCCGCTGCGGCCGCCGCCGGCGCCGGGGTCCCCGTGGCGAGCATTGTGACACCGGAGATTGCCATCACCAAATCGATCAAACAGGTTGGCTTCGCAAGCGTTGCCTATGTGGCCTACTGGGCGGATACCGGAGAGGTTGTTGACAGTTCCGGACCGTCGGTCGGCAAGGCCTTCCGCGACGACTGGTGGCTGTTCGGATTTGGTCCACGGACCATCGGTACGATTCCGCCGGTGGACCATCACATTGAGTGACATCAGGCCGCGAACCCACATGAGGAGTGATCGACGGATGCGCCGCTGGGCGATTCGAATTTTCATCGTTCTGATCGTTGTCCTGCTGCTGACAGGCCTGGCCGTGCAGATCGTTCTGCTGACGCATCTGCCCCGGCAGTGGATTCTGCGCGCCGCCGGGGAGCGGTTGGGTCTGGATGTGACGGCCCGGTCTCTGTCGGTGGGGTGGATGGGGAAGACGGCGATCTGCGATCTGGCTGTGGCGGCGCCGTTGAGTGGGGGGCAGGTGCTTCACGTCGAGGCGGTGGACCTGTCCCATCATTCGATCCCTTGGCTTGTGATCACACGATCGCTTGGACTCGATTCGGTTCGAGTCGACAGGCCGCAACTCGATCTGCGGCGGGATGCCGACGGTCGGTGGAACGTCCAGGACGCGATTGCCCGTCTGGTTGCTTATGCCGACCGGGCTCCGGACAGAGGAGCGGCCGTCACGCTGCCCCGCGTGGATGTGCGAGAAGCGATCATCCGTATTGCCGAGCCCAACGAAGCCATGCAGACCGTCGGCCCTGTCGCAGTGTTTGGCATGAGCAATGGTTTGTCGGCCTGGGGGTTCAGCCTCAAGGCGCCGAAGGGAACGCGATTGCATGGGGAACTGGTGCAGGGCGGCAACTGGGCCCATCGCATCGATTTCCACATCGAGCCCAATGATCTGCCGCTCGACGCGCTGGGGTTGGCCGATCCCGGATTGACCCACGTTTCCGGGCGATGGACCGGACGGGTTCGGGACGACGGTCTGGCAGGCACATTGCGGCTGGATCGGTTCGATCTTGGTCCTGCGGTCGCTGCCGGTGCGGTGGATGTGACCGTACGGGGTGACCACCTGGTCGTGGCCCCGCAGGATCTGGTGGTGATCGAGCCGAATCTGGCCGGACAGAGGCTGCGTTTCACGGCCGGCAGCATCCGTCTCGACCGGGACGCCGTAAGAGCCGACCGAGTGGTGGCGGCCGCCGATTCGGGCGCCGCGCAGATCAGCGGCCAGTGGGATTTCAACCGGCGCACTGGAGAGCTCTCGGCCAACTGGGCGGGTAGCCTTCGCGGACGGGGCGGCGAGCACGACGGTACCGCCAGAGTGGCGATCAAGTCGCCGCTGTCGGGACGAAAGGAGGTGACGTTGCGGACGGCCCTGACGGTGCGGAATCCCGTCGGGGAGCTGCGCATCGATACGGAAATCCGAGGGGCCGGAGGCGACTGGCGAAAGACACTATGGGAGGCCTCGGCCGAAGAATTGGTCTGGTCGAGCAAGGCCCGCCAGATCGATCTGAGCGGCGCCAGCGTCAAGGTTTCGCTGGATGGCCCTAAAGTCCAATTGGCGTCGCTGAAGCTGCCGGACACCCGGCAAATCGATGCGGCGGCCGAATTGGACGTCCAGACGCTCCAATGGCAGGTGCAGGTTGAAGCCAAGGGGGTCAAACGGCTGAGCGGGCAGGGGCCGGATTTGGACATCCGCATTCATGGGTCGGGCAACCGCGAAGAGGCGGTCATATCCGAGTTGGGCATCACGAAGGGTGATCGCCTGGCCACCGCCAAGGGCAAGCTGAGCCTGCCCTCGGGCGAAATCCACGGGGCTCATCTCTCGGCGCGGTGGTCGGATCGACGGGGCGGCTCCACCGAGTCAGCGACCGCGACGCCGGGGCAGTGGACCTGCGAGGTGGAGGTCGAAGGACAGGTTCGGCCGATGGATCTGCGGTTCGGCGGGTCGATCGCCGGCCGCCACGTGCGACTGGGGCGACAAACCGTGCCCCAGGTGAGCGTCCCATTGCAGGGGACCGTCAATGCCGAATATGTCCAGATCGCCACGGAATCGTTCGATCTGCTCGGGGGGCGATGGCAGCTCAGCGGGCGACACGAATTGTCCAAACCTCGAACCCAGCTTGCCTTGATGATCGACGACCTGTCGCTGCAGGCGGCTGCCGAAATGGCGGGCTCGCCGCTGAAGTACCAGGGGCAGGCCAAGGCTCGATTGCAGTTGGCGGTGCCTGATTTCGCGATGGACAAGGCCCTTGCCTATGGAAGCTGGGAGATCGCGGATCTGCGTATTCCGCCGTTCGAGGCTCGCCAGGGGCGCGGCACGCTGCGAATCGCCGATGGGTTGGCGAGGTTGGATGAGATTCGTCTCGAACAGGAGGGCGGTCAGGCGCTGGGGTCGATGCAGTTTCGGCTGGATCAGCCGCAGCGGCTGTCCATCGAATTCAAGACCACGCAGTGGCCTCTCGAATGGGAACCGCAAGCCATCCGCCTGCTGGCCGACACCGAGGCAAAGGGTACGGTGGACGTCCAGAAGAAGTCACTCGACGGCCAGGCAAAGGTCTCGGGCTTGCTGGTTGTCGCCGACGAGAATTTCGCACGCCTGAGCGCCTCGGCCCGGCTGGGCGAACGAACCTTGGACGTGCATGCGTTCCGCTGCGAGTTGCTCGGCGGCCTGGTGGAAGGCTCGATGCGTGTGCCGCTGGAGGAGTGGACCGGCAGCAAAGGACAGATGCAATGGCAGGGGATCGAGCCCAATGCGCTGACGCCATGGTGGCCGCGAGCCGCCCAGTTTGCCGGCCGGCTCTCCGGGACGCTCGTGGCGGCCGAGGCGGACAAGACGTTGCGCCCGTTGGAGCCCTTGCGTGTGGAACTGCACGCCGAGATGCCCGACGGGCGTTTCGCCCAGGCGCAGTTGCGTGACTGCGACATCGTGGCCTATGTGGGTCCGAGCCGATTTGTGGTCGACCGGATGGATGCTCGTGTGCTGGGTGGGGCCGTCAACGGATGGGCGCGGGCCAGACCCCATCCCGACAGGGTCTATCTCACCGCTGTCGTGGATATCAATGACATCGATCTGGGCCAGTTCGCACCGACCGATGCGACGGATAAGGTTGTTGGAAGACTGGGGGGCCGCACGACGATCCTGACCAGCACGGACTGGCGGTACCTCAGTGGGCAGGCCGACCTGGAGATTACGCAGTCCGATCTGGTGGACGCTCCGATCGTCCGGACGCTCTACGACACGCTGAGCCTGGGGCTCGGCCAGACCGACCCGGAGGGCACCGGCCAGGTCAAGCTGCGTTTCGACGGCACCTGCATTCGGATCCCCAGCTTTGCCTATTTTAACCGGGGTGTGGAAGTCCGTGGGGCTGGGCAGATCGTTGATTTCACACTGGCCGGCCAGAGCCCGGTCGAAGGCTACGCGGTCGGATCGACCCGCGTGCTCAGGGGCGTTCGCCTTCCCGGCGTCAGGGAGCTGGACCGGCTCATGGCCTCCATGCAGACCGGGGTCGCCTCGGTCGCCATCGACGGGACGCTGAGCGAAACCAA
Source organism: Planctomycetota bacterium (assembly GCA_012719085.1). Taxonomy (GTDB): domain Bacteria; phylum Planctomycetota; class Phycisphaerae; order Sedimentisphaerales; family Anaerobacaceae; genus Anaerobaca. The sequence goes on along the minus strand of JAAYBA010000301.1, from coordinate 4,304 downwards.
GGTCACGGTCGTTCCTCTGCCGGCGGTCAGCGGCGCCCTGCGGAATCTGCTCTGGTCGCAACTGAGGGAATGAGCCGGTCTCTGGGGCCGTGACGAGACGGTCGCAGTGGTGCAGGCGGATGGTACGGATGTCATGCGGATCACCGATCCGGCTGTATCGAGATCGAAGAAGAGGCATTCGAAAGAAAATGGCAGGATGGGGGAATTGCCCATTGCCAAATTCGACGGAGACCGATAAGATTGCCGGGCGTGTGGGGTCGAGTCCCGGCAGGTGTTCCGGACTTGGTGTCTGAGCAGCCGGGTGTGAACGTGCACCTGTTTTGCTCATCGAACGGTATTCGCTGTGCCGATATGGGAAAGGGGAGATGCACAGCGGAATCTCCTGTTGTTTGTTCTCCCCTTAAGACAGCGGCGCATCCGGCCGTTAATGTCGTCGAGCGTTGTGGCTGGGATGCGGCTCTGTCGGAGATGGATCTTATGGCAGACACTCTCTCCAGGCTCAAGTCTCTGGCCAAACCTATCCGGGTCGCCATCGTCGGGGCCGGTCACACCGGCAAGGCGCTGTTGTATCAGTGCGGAATCACGCCCGGCATTGAATGCGTTGCGGTGGCGGACATCAAGGTCGATAAGGCCGTGGGCGCCTGCGCGGCTTTCGGTTGTGCACACCGTGTCGTGAAGAACCTCTCGGATCTGCACGACAGCATTGCGCGGGGCGCCATCGGTGTGGCCGAAGACGGCGAGTTGCTGGCGCGGTGCGAATCGGTGGATGTCCTCATCGAGTCGTCCAGTGCGGTGGCCGGCGGTGGCCATTTCGCGGCTGTGGCGTTGGAGAATCGCATTCACGTGGTCATGATGAATGCCGAGTCGGACCTGATCTTCGGTCCGTATCTGATGAGCCTGGCCGAGAAGAATGGGGTCGTCTACACGACCTGTGACGGAGACCAGCCGGGCGTGATCAAGCGGTTGGTGGACGAGGTCACCCTCTGGGGATTCGAACTGGTCATGGCCGGCAACATCAAGGGCTTCCTCGATCGCTACGCCAATCCCACCTCCATCGTTCCGGAGGCCGACAAGCGATTTCTCGACTACAAGATGTGCACCGCGTATACCGATGGAACGAAGCTGTCCGTCGAGATGGCGCTGGTGGCCAACGCCCTGGGCCTGGAGACCGACAAGCCGGGGATGCACGGGCCCCGAACGAAGGACCTGCTGGAGGTATTTGACCACTTCGACTTCGACCGGATCTATGAAGGCCGACGGGCCGTGGTCGATTACGTTCTGGGCTCGAAGCCCTATGGCGGCGTCTTCGTCGTCGCCCGATCGGACAATTCGTTCCAACAGGCGATGATGAACTACTTCCCCTCGCAGATGGGCACCGGCCCGTATTTCGTGTTCAACCGGCCGTACCATCTCTGTCACGTCGAGGCGATGCAGTGCGTGGCCGAGGCGTTCCTCGACCACGAAGCCCTGCTCCAGCCAACCGCCGGATTTCGAACGAATGTCTATGCCTATGCCAAGCGGGATCTGCGCCAGGGCGAGGCACTGGACGGGATCGGAGGCTACACCTGCTACGGCCTGATCGAGAACTGCTCTCGGAACGAAATGGACGGCGGACTGCCGATCTGTCTGGCCGACGAGGTGACGCTGAAGCGGAATGTGGCCAAAGACCAGAAGATCTTCATGGAGGATGTCGTGTACGATGCTCACCGCTCGGACTATCGCCTGTACACGTTGGCGTGTGACGAGTCGCATGCCGTATCGTCGTAGGGAGCGATCGCCGGGCGATCGATCGTTTCCGGGAACGGCGGCCGACCGACAAGCATGTTGAGAGGATGATGGCATGAAGCTGGGCATTGCGGTCGTGTACATGGTCAGTGAGAGGAACGAGAGGCTCCTCGATCTGCACCTGAGCCAGATCGAGAAGAATACGACGAGTCCCTATCTCATCTATGCGGCCGTCAACCGGTTGCTGCCGCAGTTCCGCGAGAAGCTCGAAGCCAACCCACGCGTCAAAATCTGTCCCTGCGAGACATACGTGCCCGGCAGCGGGCTGCTGCGGCATGAACGCGAACGTGCGGCCGTCAAAGGCACAGTGCATCAGGACTGCAAGTACGAGCACTCGTGGTACCTCGAACAATTGATTCGCATGGCAGTCGATGATGGAGTGACCCACGTCGCGCTGTTTCATGTGGACTCCTTTCCCGTGCGGGTCGGGTGGGATCAGGAGTTGATTTCGCAACTGTCCGGCCCGTGTGTCCTCGCCGGCGTGGTGCGGGATGCGAAGAAGGACTGTAAGCCTCTGACGGCGGGGATGCTGTTCTCCCGCGAGTTTTACCTGACGCATCGGCCGAGATTGCTGCCGACAGAGGAAGAAATGGGGTCGTCGGAGTATGCCCGCTATCGCCAGGCATGTCCGCATTGTGGAGATTCCGGCGCCGGTTATGGCTTTCGGATGTTCATGGAGGATCTGGCATGGCACCCGCTGGTCCGCTCGAATCTCGGAGGTCGTCATGCGCTGTTCGGGACCGTGCACGGCGACATGATCTTCCACCTCACGACGGCGGCGGTGATCGATCAGCAGAATATGGTCGGTTGGACGGTGCGTCCCTCTCAGCGAAGGGGCCTCGTCGGGGCAATGGCCAGGGTCGGGAAGGTCCTGCTGCCCGGCATGCTTCGAAGGGAAGTCCGAAGCCGCGCTTCGAAACATCTCACGAAGCGGTTTCAGGCCGACGATCGACAGCAGTGGGAACGAGAGAGAGCGTTGCTTCTGGAGGACCCCGAGCGGTACCTGGCCGATCTGCGCACGGGGGTACAGCCCGAACGGCCTTCCGCATCCTGTTGTGGAGCGGTCGAGATCCCGCGCCCTGCTAGACAACCGGAACGAACGGTCGTCGATTGACCGTCAGATGCGCGATTGGGTGTTGCGATGTCCTGAACGCCGGTCGGTGCGTTCCCGGATGGAGACCCCCGCGATGTCATGCCGGAATCGATCGAAAAATGCTTCGTATGAGCCATTGTGATTCCCGACCGGAGAGTTCTGCGGGTTGGGCGTCCGAACCGCAGGAGCGCGGATGAAAGCCAGCGTTCTTATCACGACCTACAACCAGGAGGCGGTCATCGGCCAAGCGGTCGAAAGCGTTCTGGCCCAGGCGACCGCCTTCGATTATGAGATTGTGATTGCCGAAGACTGCTCGACCGACCGAACGCGGTCGGTTGTCTGCGAGTACCGCGATCGACATCCGGACCGCATCCGCCTGCTGCTGCGAGAACGGAACCTTGGTCTGGTCGCGAACTTTCCCCGCGCGTTTCTCGACTGTCGCGGGCAGTATGTGGCCTGTCTGGACGGCGACGATTACTGGACCAGCCCACACAAACTCCAGCGTCAGGTCGATTTTCTCGACGCTCATCCGGACTACAGCATCTGCTTCCATAACGCGTTGATGGTCTGGGAGGACGGTTCGCAGGGGCCGACGGTGCATTCGCCTCCGGGTCGCAGGCCCACGTATTATCTGAGCGAATTGCTCCGGCATGCCTTCATCGCCACGGCATCGGTGGCGATGGTCCGTAACCACCTCGTGCGGGAGTTTCCTTCGTGGTATGAGACACTTGCCGTTCCCGACTGGCCTTTCTTCGTTCTGCATGCGATGCACGGCAAGATCGGCTATCTCGACGAAGACTGGTCCGTTTACCGGCAGCATCCGGCGGGGATGTATTGCCGGCTTGCCGGCGAGAAACGAATGGAGCAGAATATCGGGATCGTCCGAACATTCCGCGACGTGTTGAATCCCGAGTGGAGGCCACTCTTGAACGAGGTGGTCCACGGTCGTTGTCTGAGTCTCGCCCTGTATTATCGCGAGCAAGGCAACAGGGCCCGGGCCAGGGAATTCGCGCGGATGTCGATTCGTGAGGCTCGCAAGGGCTTGCTCGGATCGTGGCGTTTGCAGGCCAAAGTCTTTGCCTATATGCGCGTTCCGGCCCTTCACCGCCTTCTCTCGCGACGGCGAGCAGCCCTGCATGCGGCATCCCCTGTCACGTCGGTTCATCCGCCGGATGCCGCGTCGGGCAGTTTTCGCTGCTGAGACAACCGCTCCTGCGCCTCTTCCACCGTTCGAGGATCGCCAGAGGGCGGCGAGGCTCCTCGCTCTCGCAGGACTGCTCACTTGGCATTGCGCACTGCATTTCTCATGCGGCGCGCGGTGCTGATGAGGGGATGCGGGCAATAGCGGTAGACGAGCTCTTTGCGACGAGCATCTCGCACGCGCTTCTTCTCCATGGCGTTGACCTGTGCGACGCGCTGAGAGAGT
>JAAYBA010000300.1 GCA_012719085.1 Planctomycetota bacterium | reverse complement strand
GTGAGCCTCGACATCTCCGACTACATCAATGAGGACCTTCGCCTGCGATTCACGGCCCACGGACGCAACTCCTACAACATCAACGACTGGCGGATCGACAACATCGTGCTCAGCGGCACGCTGGCCGAGATTATCCCAGACATCCATGCTCCCGCTCCAGGTGCGGCGGTCCTGGGGTTGCTGGGTCTGGGCGCTGCCGGCAACAAGCTGCGTCGTCGGAGGAAGTAGCCGGCTCGCAGGAAGTCAGGCTCCTCGGCTGCACCTGCACCGAGGCCCTCACAAACAAGAAAAAGTCGTACGGGCGACGTCCGCCAAAGGCGGGTCGCCCTTGCCTTGCGCGGACAGTCCGGCATGTCCTGCGGCACAGAGCATCGCGCCGAATCGACCCTCAGGGAATGACGGTGGTCGGTTCGTCGTACATGACGAAGGCGGGCTCGTATTGGAACTTCTGGCCGCCGACGGAGGCGTCGACCATGAGTCCCTGGTCGGGGACGACGAAGATGGCGACGCCGTAGTGGTAGTCGCTTCGGCTGGCCGAGCCGCTCGTCAGCGCCACCGCGGTGACCTGGGCCGCCAGCGTGAAGTCTTCCATCGTAAAGCGGTCGAATGCCGCCTTGTCCTGGAAGAAGATGATTTCGCGGAAATACTGGCCGCCGAACGAGAAGCCCATGCTCGCCTGCGACATGCTGCAATAGCCGACCTTGACGCCCCTGGCGAAGACCTCGCCCCGCCCATACGCGCCGCCGAGGAACACGGCGCCCTTGGTGACCTTGGGCAACACCGCGTAGGCGTACGACGTGTCGAAGTAGGTCTGGATCGTCGGATCGCGCATCTGGAACAGGCGAACCGCTTCCTCGACCTGCATCGACAGCAGGTCGCGCGACGCCAGCGACTCGGGCCGTGTCGCACAGCCGACGCCCGCGCCGGCCACCAACGCCAATAGAACCGCCAACAATGACTTCATAATCCGTTCTCCTTCGGTCGATCCTTCTGTGTGCTCGCTGCGTGTCGGGCGCGACCGCGCCGCGACGGCCATAGCTTACCGCAGCCAGCCCGCTGCCGCCAAGCGCAAAACCCCCGGGCTCGCACCGAGCCGAGATGTTCTGTTGACCCGACGGGGTCAAAAGGGTTTGACCTGGTGGGACAGAGCCATTACACTGTTGCCTCAGTGTTGCGGTGGCGTCCGGCCTGAGCTATGTGTCGCCAGCGGTGGGACAACAGGGACATGAGCAAGGAGTCTCGATGGGCGCGGATGCCGGCTACCTCGACATCGATGGGGCACGAATCTACTACGAGGACCGCGGCGCAGGCGAATGCGTGGTATTCAACCACGGATTCGCCATGGACCGTCGGATGTGGGACCTGCAATTTGATGCGTTCGCCGAACGGTTTCGCGTCGTGCGATACGACATGCGCGGGTTCGGCAGATCCGACCTTCCGGTGCGATCCTATTCGACGCTGGACGACCTGCATCTCCTGATGGACCGGCTCGAAATCGAGAAGGCCTGCCTGGTCGGCAG
>JAAYBA010000299.1 GCA_012719085.1 Planctomycetota bacterium | reverse complement strand
CTGGCCGCTGAGGTGCCATCGCTGTAGGGGCTGAGCCGATACCACTCGGCCCATTCGCCGCTGACAAGGAACCGGGCGGACGACAATACTGTCATCCGCCCGGTTGGCCAATCATCAATAATCAATTGTCAATTATCAATTTATGAGCATCCCATGGAGTTGCCGCAGTTGAAGCACTTGTAGCAGGTTCCGTTGCGGACGGTGATGGCGCCGCAGATGTCGCAGGCGGGGGCGTCGTCGCCGAAGTGGGCGAATTGGGCGCTGAACTGGTGCATAACGGCAGCTTCGGTGTCCAGGGCGCCTTCGGGCTGCGGAATCGTCGAAGCGACGAGGGCCCGGATCCGGCCGGTGGCCTCGGAGAGGCGGTCCGTGGGGATCACGGGCTCGGCCTTGGCCTCCCGCCCGGCGGGGACGGGTTTGGCGCCGTTGTCCCGCCCGGTCTTCTTTTTGGCGCCGTTTCCGGCGGCCTTGGCCTCGGCGATCTTGTGCGCCAGGTCTTTGGTCTTTTCCACCAGTTCCCGGGCGGTCGTAGTGGTCTTGCTCTCGGTGGCCACGGCGCCCGAGCGGTTGGGCAGGTTCTTGTCCGCGTAGCCCGGGATGAACTGGCAGCCCAGCCAGCAGAAGATGTAGTCGATCAGGCTCTTGGCGAACGGGATGTCGCGGTTGCTGGTCATCCCCGACGGCTCGAACCGGGCGTGGCGGAATTTGTCCACCAGGGTGATCAGAGGCACCCCATACTGCAATGCCATCGACGTACAGGTACCGATCACGTCCATAAGGCCTCCGACGGTGCTGCCCTCCTTGGCCATAGTGATAAACATTTCACCAGGCTGACCGTCCTCGTATAGCCCCACCGTCAGATAGCCTTCGTGTCCGGTAACGCTGAATTTGTGCGTGATGCTCTGCCGCGTATCCGGCAGCCGCCTTCGGAACGGGCGGGCCGGAGCGGCTTCGACCACCACTTTGGCCTTTTCTTCCTTGTGTTTGTCCGTCGAAACGGGCTGCATGCGCTTGGACCCGTCGCGGTAGATCGCCACCGCCTTGAGGCCGAGTTTCCAGCCCTCCGTGTAGGCGGCCATGATGTCCTCGCTCGTGCTCTCCTTGGGCATGTTGATCGTCTTGCTGATCGCGCCGGAGATAAACGGCTGCACCGCAGCCATCATCCTCAGATGGGCTTGGTATTTAATGAAGCGCTTGCCGTTTCGTGGCTTGAATGCACAGTCGAAGACCGGCAGATGGTCGTCCATGAGCTTCGGCGCGTTCTCGATGGTCTCATGCTCGTCGATATAGTCGCAGATGGCCTTGATGTCGTCGGGCGTATACCCCAGCCGCTCGAGGGCCATTGGCACGGTCCGATTGACCAGCTTGAGCATGCCGCCGCCGGCCAGCAGCTTGTACTTGACCAGGGCGATGTCCGGCTCGATCCCCGTCGTGTCGCAGTCCATCAGGAAGCCGATCGTGCCCGTCGGGGCCAGAACCGTCGTTTGGGCGTTGCGGAAGCCCACCTTGCTGCCGGCGTCGAGCGCCTGGTCCCAGGCGTCCTTGGCCGCATTGCGAAGGTAGTCGGGGCAATGCGCCTCGGGGATGTCGTACGCATGCTGACGGTGCATGTTGATCACCTTCAGCATGGGGTCTTTGTTCTTCTCGAATTCGATAAATGGTTCTTTAAGCTCGGCTATTTCAGCACTTACGGCGTAGGCCGTGCCCGTCATGATCGCGCCGATCGCCGAGGCCAGCGAACGGGCCTGGTCCGAATCGTAGGGCAACGCCAAGCTCATCACCAGCGAGCCGAGGTTCGCGAAACCCAGCCCCAGGGGCCGGAATCGATGGCTGTTGACCGTGATTGGCTGGTCGGGATAGCTGCCGTTGTCGACCAGGATCTCCTGGGCGATGATGAACAGGCGAACGGCCTTCTTGAACCCCTCGATGTCGAAAGTCCCATCGTCTTTGCGGAATTTCATCAGGTTCAGCGAGGCCAGGTTGCAGGCCGAGTCGTCGACGAACATGTACTCGCTGCACGGGTTCGAGGCGTTGATCGGCCCGGAGTTCGGGCAGGTGTGCCAGCGATTGATCGTGCTGTGGTACTGGACGCCGGGGTCGCCGCAGACCCGCGTGCCCTCGGCGATCAACTGCATCAGTTCGCGGGCGGAATGCTCGCCCAGCTTCTCGCCACTGGTCACCGCGTGGGTGATCCAGACGTCGTCCTTCTCTGCGGCCTGGAGGAACTCATCGGTCACACGGACGGACAGGTTGGAGTTCTGGAACATGACGCTGTCATAGGCTTCGCTGTTGTACTCGCCGCTGTAGCCGGCCTCGATGAGCGTCCAGGCCTTCTTCTCCTCGACCGTCTTGCAGGTGATGAACTCCTTGATGTCGGGGTGGTCGACCTTGAGCGACTGCATCTTGGCGGCCCGGCGGGTCTTGCCGCCGGACTTGATCACCGCGGCGATCTGGTCGTAGACCCGCATGAAACTCAGCGGTCCCGAGGGCTTGCCCCCGCCGGAAAGCTTCTCTTTGCTGCTTCTCAGTGTTGATAAGTCGGTTCCGGTCCCCGATCCGTGCTTGAAGAGCATTGCCTCGCTGGTCGCCAGACGCATGATGTCTTCCATCGAGTCCTTCACCGACTGGATGAAACAGGCCGAGGCCTGGGGATACTCGTAGCTGTTCTCGCAGGGCACCGCCGCTTGCTTGTCGGCGTCCCAGTGATAGTTGTGCTTGCTGCCGCCGATCCCATAGACGTCATGCAGGCCCACATTGAACCAGACCGGCGAATTGAACGCCCCGTATTGATTGACGCACAACCAAGTCAGTTCGTGGTAGAAGGTGTCCGCCTGCGGTTCGGTAGCGAAGTACCCATCCCTCAGGCCGCGATCGGCGATGGTTCGACAGACCCGGTGCACGAGCTGCTTGACGGAGTTTTCTCGCTGGCCCAGTTCGGCGTCGCCGTAAAAGTACTTGCTCGAAACCACTTTCGTGGCCAGTTGGCTCCATGAAGCGGGCACTTCGATGTCGTCCTGCTCGAAGATCGCCTGGCCGCTGTCGCTGGAGATCTTTGCCGATCGGATCTCCCACTCGATCTCTTCGAAGGGGTGTTTGTTCGGCGTCGAGAAATGCGGCTCGATCTTCAAACTCTTCGCATCCTGAAGCACACGGCCTTTTGCGGCTCGCTTTCGGTCGTCTTTGAAAGGGTTCTCAGGGTCGAATTTGTAAGACATTCAGCGCCTCCATGCGTCAAAACAATAACCACAACATATAGTCTGCGTGGACGGGGACTAAACAAGGTATTGTTGGAAAACCCATGAAACAAGTATCGGCAAGTTACTGAGAATGCGAGAAGGTGTAAAGAGCAAAACGCGGAAATTTTTGGGTCGTCACCAACGGGCTTGCCCTTAATCCTTGCGAACGCATAAGCTACGGCATCGCGCGCGATTGGAAATTTCTGGGACCGTGACATGCGCCTCGCAATGCGTTGGGAGAATCGCCAACGCGCCATTCTGTCGCGTGAAGGGCCCTATCGCGAGGCTCCTGTTCACCCCGACCGTTCGTTTGCCTCTCGTTGCCGCCGAGCGGCCGGAAGTAACGGATCGCATGTTACTTGACGCTGCGAGGTTTCGTTCGACAGGGGCTTCCTGCAGACCGATAAGGGCGAGCTTTCCAACCTCAAGAGCCGACCGATCCCGCCGGTTCGATATCGACAACCCCTTTTGTCTGATGCTCTGCAGCGTTACAATGGGCCCGTTGCGCGGGTGGAGGACGTATTGTGCAGAGAAGAACAACGGCTGATGGCCAACACTGAGAGCGAAAGACTCGAACGGATTCGCAAGCGGATCAAGGAATTGCCCACCACACCCGGCGTGTACTTCCTGAAGGACTCCGACGATGTCGTTCTCTATATCGGCAAGGCCAAGAGCCTTCGCTCTCGTGTCGCCAGCTACTTTCAGCCGGGCAGCGATCTGGCGGCCTCGCGTGGGCCGAAGATCCTCGAAATGGCCGGCAAGGTCTGTGCGGTGGACGTCCTCGAAACCGAGAACGAAGTCGATGCCATGCTCAAGGAAGCCCGCCTGATCAAGGATATCCGCCCGCCCTACAACACCGATCTGACCGACGACAAGACGTTCCCTTATCTGGAAATCACCACGCGGGAAGACTTCCCCGGCGTTTACATCACGCGAAAGCCCCACGCCAAGGGCACGCGGCTATTCGGCCCGTTCGCCAACGTCAAGGACCTGCGGGCCGTCCTGGTGGAACTCCAGAAGATCTTCCGATTCCGCACGTGCAGCCTGGAGATTCACGACGCGGACCCCAAGCGGCGGTTCTTTCGCCCCTGCCTGCTCTACAGCATCAAGCAGTGCACCGCCCCCTGCGCGGCCCGGATCGACAAGGCCGACTACCGCCGGGCGATCCAGGACCTGATTCGTTTCCTCCGGTCGAAGCGGTCCACCGTCCTGCGATGGCTGCGCGAGCAGATGGACGAGGCGGCCGGCAACCTCCAATATGAGAAGGCCGCCATGTTCCGCGATCGCATCCGCCTGATCGAGGGTCTCGACGACCGGGGGACGCCCGATGAGCACGTCCAGCCCGAGGTCTTCGCCGCCGACCCGACCGAGGCCCTGGTCAAGCTGCGGGACATTCTGGGCGTCCCGAACCAGATTCGTATCATCGAGGGGATGGACATCGCCAATCTCAGCGGACAGGAGGCGGTCGGCTCGCTGGTCAAGTTTATCGATGGACGGCCTTTCAAAAGCGGCTATCGCCGGTTCCGGATCAAGACCGTTGCCGGCATCGACGACTATGCGATGATCGCCGAGGTGGTGCGCCGCCGGTACAAGTATGCCCTGCGGGGCGAAGAGCTATGGCCCGATCTGATCCTGATCGACGGGGGTCTGGGGCACCTGCACGCCGCCGAGGCGGCGTTTGGCGCCATGATCGCCGAATGCCGGGCGGAAGGGCTCGCCGACGTGGAGCCGCCCCACACGAAGATGGCCTCGATCGCCAAACGCGAGGAGGACGTCTACCTTCAGGGCGAATCCCAGCCATTGAAGCTGCCGGCCCATTCCCCCGTCCGCAAGCTGCTCCAATACGTTCGCGACGAGGCCCACCGCTTCGCCCAGCATTACCACCATATTCTGCGAGACAAGAAGATGTTCGACGAGGGGTAGGGGGCCGCCCGGCCGATCCTGCTCTGGTGGCCGTTTGGGCTGTCCACCCGTCAATTGCGGTCAAAGTGTTGTTGAATTGCAGTCTGTCGATCTGGTATAAATGGAGAGGAAGGGTATTGTAGTTGGCATTCACATTTGGCCTTAGAGACGCACCGTTTTGAGTCTGCCGAGGAGCCGATATGGCCGGGGATGTTACTGCGTGCCGAAGCCCATCCACTGTAAGAGCGATTGTCCCGCGACGTCACCTTGCGCTCTGACTGGCTCATTCCAGGGAGGAGGTGGGCCGGAAGATGCTCCAGACAGCCTTCCCTCCGAGGGAAGACACTGGAGCCGGCCATGCCCGCGCCTGTATGCGGGGAAGGAGGATTTCCTGTCACATTGAGGAGAGAATGTTCTCGGTGTGTGGCCGAGAGCGATTCACAGAGTTTGCTCTGCCTGAAGGAGGATCGTCATGAGCACGTCGAAATGCGTCGAGACCGCCGGAGAAACCAAAGGGTACTGGGTATGCCTGTTGCTGCTGTTTCTTGGCGGTCCACTGCTGGCGGCCGGGCCTGATACGACGGGACTGGTGCTGTATCTTCCGATGGAGAACGCTCAGAACCCAATCGACGCGTCCGGCGATCCGACGACGGTGACGGTCCTGGGTACGCTGAGCTTGGCGGACGGGCAGCTTGGGACACGAGGACTGGCGTTTAACGGCAATCCGGCCAACCGGCTCGAAATCGCTCACGCACCGAAGCTGGAGGGCATGTCGGCGCTGACGATCGAAGCGTGGGCGTACCCGCAGAACATCGCCAGTCATGAGGGAATGGCCATCGTCTCGAAGCGAATCGCCAACCAGAACGGCGACGCCTACAACCTGTTCATCTGGACGGGCCAGATCATCGAGGCGCGGGTCAATGCCGGTGGCGCGGTCAACTCCACGACCGTCTTGCAGAACGACAACTGGTATCACATCGCCTATGTGTTCGACGCGCAGGCGGCGGCCGGTGAGAAGGCCAAGCTGTATGTCAACGGCGTGCTGGAGGACTCGGGGGATCACACCGCCACGGCGGCGCAAGGTTCGAACGGGGGCGGCGCGCCAGTCTGGATCGGCGAACTGGATTCGGCCCGAGGGTTCCCGTGGGACGGGATTCTCGACGAGATCGGCATCTGGGATATCGCCCTGACCGGCGACGACGTGAACCTGTTGATGAGCAAGACCAAGATGCAGTTGCTCAACAAGGGCGCCGCGAGCAACCCGACTCCGGCTGATGGGGCCGAAGACGTGTTGCGGACGACGGACCTGGGCTGGACGGCCGGCGAGTTTGCGGCCACGCACAACGTCTACTTCGGACCTTCACCGGAGGACGTCAACGCCGCTCGGCCGACGGCGCTGATTGCCGAGGGGCTGGGACGCGACGTGACCGGCGTGGACGTCGGAGCGCTCGACTTCGGGCAGATCTATTACTGGCGCGTGGATGAGGTCAACGGCGCTCCCGATTTTGCGGTGCTCGAAGGCGATCTTTGGAGTTTCACCGTCGAGCCCATCGCCTATCCTGTGACGGGCATCGTCGCCACGAGCAACGGCGACTTCGATGCGGCTGCCGGGCCGGAGAATACGATTGACGGGTCGGGCCTCAACGCGGCCGATCAGCACTCGACCGAGGCGGGGGATATGTGGGTGGCCTATGCCCCGGACGAAGAGCCGCTCTACCTTCAGTATGAGTTCGACCGCATCTACAAGCTGCACGAGATGCTGGTCTGGAACTACAACGTCCAGTTCGAGCTGCTGCTGGGCTTCGGGCTCAAGGACGTGACCGTCGAGTATTCCGTGGATGGCGAAGAGTGGACCGCGCTGGGCGACTTCACCTTCTCGCAGGCGACAGCGAAGGCAACATACGAAGCCAACACGACGGTGCCGTTCAACGGGGCGCCGGTGAAGT